>CAZTHV010000338.1:0-3235 GCA_964613165.1 uncultured Marmoricola sp. | reverse complement strand
GTCGCGGATCACGCCGACCCGGGAGCTCGCACTGCGCCGACTCTCCGGCGCGCTGCGTCAGGCGCGGCTGCACGGACTGCGCACCAACCGCGACCAGCTCGTCGAGGTCCTGGCGCATCCGGCCTTCGTGGCCGGCGAGATGACCACGGCGCTGCTGGAGGACGGGCCGTCCGGCAGCAGCCCGCTCTCCGAGGGGGACCGGACCCGTGCGCTCTTCGCCGCCACGGTCGCGGCGATCGAGCAGTCCGTGGCCGAGCGCACCATCCAGCGGCGGATCCCGGCGGGCTGGCGCAACGTCCACTCCGCGCCGCAGGTCGAGACCTTCGAGCTCGACGGCGCCGAGGTCCGGGTCGGCTGGCGCCGCGGCCGTACGACCCTAGAGTCCGCGGATCTCGACGGCGCTCCTCTGGTCGGGCTCGGCGCTGGGCCCGTCGAGCGGATCGACGGTGGCTGGCGGGTGGCGGTCGAGCAGGACGGCCTCCGGGTCGTCCACGACGTCCGGATCAGCGGCGACCGGGTCGACGTGGATGGCCCCTGCGGCCACCTGGCGCTCACCCGGGTGCCGCGGTTCGCCGACCCCGCCGACCAGGTGCGGGCGGGCTCGTTGCTCGCGCCGATGCCGGGCACGGTCGTCGCGGTCCGGGTGGCGGACGGCGAGAGCGCGGAAGCCGGACAGCCGCTGCTCGTGCTGGAGGCGATGAAGATGCAGCACACCATCAGCGCACCCGCCGGCGGCGTCGTCACCGTCGCCGTCACCGAGGGCCAGCAGGTCGCCGCGGGCGATGTGCTCGCCGTCGTCGTCGCGTCCGATGTCACCGGCCCAGCTACCGAGGAGAGCCCGTCATGAGCACGATCAACTTCACCGAGCCCGAGGAGCGTCTCGCCCTGCGCGAGGCGGTCAGCAAGCTCGCCTCGTCGTACGGTCATGCCTACGTGACCGAGAAGACCCGCAACGGAGAGAAGCTCACCGAGCTGTGGCAGGACATGGGCCGCAACGGCTACCTGGGGGTGAACATCCCCGAGGAGTACGGCGGCGGCGGTGGCGGCATGGCCGACCTCTCCGCCGTGCTGGAGGAGGCCTCCGCCGCGGGCGCCCCGCTGCTGATGATGGTGGTCAGCCCGGCGATCTGCGGCACGATCATCAGCCGCTGCGGCACCGAGGAGCAGAAGCGGCGCTGGCTGCCGGGGATCGCCGACGGCTCGATCGTGATGGCCTTCGCGATCACCGAGCCGGACGCCGGCTCCAACAGCCACCAGATCACCACCACCGCCACCAAGGACGGCGATGAATGGGTGCTCAGCGGCCGCAAGGTCTTCATCTCCGGCGTCGACGAGGCCGATGCGATCCTGGTCGTCTCGCGGACGGCCGACGCCAAGACCGGCAAGCTCAAGCCGGCGCTGTTCGTGATGCCGACCGACGCCGACGGCCTGGAGTGGCAGCACATCCCGATGGACTTCCACGCGCCGGAGAAGCAGTTCTCGCTCTTTATCGACGACGTCCGACTGCCCGACGAGGCACTGATCGGCGACGACGACGGCGGGCTGTGGCAGCTCTTCGCCGGCCTCAATCCCGAGCGGATCATGGGTGCCGCGTTCTCCAACGGGATGGCGCGCTACGCCCTCGACCGGGCCGTCGAGTACGCCAAGACCCGCCAGGTCTGGAAGGACGTCATCGGCACCCACCAGGGCATCGCGCATCCGCTGGCGAAGGTCAAGATCGAGCTGGAGCAGTCCCGGCTGCTGATGCAGAAGGCGGCGGCGCTGTGCGATGCCGGCGACGACATGGGTGCCGGTGAGTACGCCAACATGGCCAAGTACGCCGGCGGCGAGATCGCCTGCAACGCCCTCGACGTCGCCGTGCAGACCCATGGCGGCAACGGACTCGCCTCGGAGTACGGTCTGGGCAACCTGCTCATCGCCGCCCGCCTGGGCCGGATCGCCCCGGTGTCGCGTGAGATGATCCTCAACTTCGTGGCCATGCACTCGCTCGGTCTGCCGAAGTCCTACTGAACGGAGAAGCCTGGCGATGACGGAACTGGTGCACACGGAGCTGGTTCACTACGGCCTCGCCGACGGCATCGGGACGATCACGCTGGACTCGCCGCACAACCGCAACGCGCTGAGCCGGCAGCTGGTCACCGAGCTCGTCGACCGGCTGGGCCGCTCGGCCGAGGACGAGAGCCGGGTCGTGGTGATCCGCAGCGCCGACCGGGTGTTCTGCTCCGGCGCCGACCTGTCCGAGGCCGTCGGCGGCGCCATGGAGGAGGGCGCCCGCGCTCTGGTGGTCCTGCAGCGGCTGATCGTGACGCACCCGAAGCCGGTGGTCACCCGGCTCGCCGGGCCGGTACGAGCGGGTGGCCTCGGGATCGTCGCGGCCAGCGACATCGCGCTGTGCGCCGACGACGTGACCTTCGCGTTCACCGAGTCGCGGCTGGGGCTCGCCCCGGCGGTGATCTCGCTGACCGTGCTGCCTCGGCTGGCCAGCCGCGCGGCGTACGACACCTTCCTCACCGGCCGGACCTTCGACGCGGCCGAGGCAGCCGCGACGGGTCTGGTGACCCGCGCGGTGCCGGCCGACCAACTCGACGACGAGGTCGCCCGGACGTGTGCGGACCTGGCGCAGGCGCACCCTCAGGGGCTGCGAGAGACCAAGGCGCTGCTCGCCCGCGATCTGCTGGCCAGGTTGGAGGAGCAGGCCGACGACGTGGCCGTCCTCTCCGCCCGTCTCTTCGCCTCCGACGGCGCCCGCGAGGCGATGACCGCCTTCCTCGCGACGAAGAGGAAGTGAAGCAGAGGAAGATCTCGCGCACCCGATGCGTGAGATCTCCCTTCGCCTCCGCCCGACTCAGCTGCCGGCACGTCTTGGCGCCGACAGGCCGCCCGCGGGCAGGCTGACCCAGCCGCGGACGAACGCCGACTCGTGCCGTACGCCGGCCGCGCGGTCGGCCTCGATCGCCGGGTGCGCGGCGAGCAGCTCCTCGATCGCCACCCGGGCCTGCAGCCGGGCGAGGTGGCTGCCGATGCAGAAGTGCGGTCCGCTGCTGAAGCCGAGGTGCCGGGTGATCTCCCGGCGGATGTCGAGCCGGTCCGCGGTGGGACCGAACTCGCGCGGGTCCCGGTTGGCCGAGCCGTAGAGCATCATCACCTTCTGCCCGGCCGGAATGGTCACGTCGTGCAGGGTGACGTCGCGGGTGGTGGTCCGCGCCAGGCCCTGGACCGAGGACTCGATCCGCAG
>CAZTHV010000337.1:0-3857 GCA_964613165.1 uncultured Marmoricola sp. | reverse complement strand
CAGGAGCGCACGACATGGCCGTCGCCGTCGAGCGAGAGCAGCCGGCGGGACCGCACGCCCGTCGCGATCACGAGATGGTCGAAGGCCAGGCGATCCTCGCCGACCCGGACGGTACGGTGGTCGACGTCCAGCTCCCGGGCCTCTCCGATCCGGAGGTCGAGCGCGAGCTCGTCGATCGCCGCGCGGGCGGCCAGCTCCGGCAGGACCGGCTCCGCCGAGGTCAGCACGTCCTTGGAGAGCGGCGGCCGATCGTAGGGCAGCTCGGGCTCGGTGGCCACCAGGGCGATGTCACCGTCGAACCCGAGGCGGCGCAGGGACGAGGCGGTCCCGAAGCCGGCCGCACCCGCGCCGACGATCACCACCTTCATCAGTCGGGGACGACCGTGATCGCGGCCGCCGGGCAGAGCGCCGCCGCCTCGACCACCTGGTCGAGCATGTCCTCCGGAGGCGAGGGCATGAGCAGCACCACGATGCCGTCCTCTTCGCGTTGATCGAAGACGTCCGGCGCCGCCATCACGCACTGCCCGGCGGCACAGCACTTCTCGGTGTCGATCTCGATCCTCATGTCGTCATCCCTGCCAGCGCAGCAGCCGGGACTCGAGGCGCCCGACCGCCCAGTTGAGAACGGCGGCGACGATCGCGAGCACGACCAGGATGCCCATGACTCCCGCCACGTTGAACGTCGAGGAGTAGTAGCTCAGCTGCTTGCCCAAGCCCGCCTGGGCAGCGATGAGCTCACCACCGATCGCCGCCAACAGGCCGTAGGCGATGCTCAGGCGCATGCCGCCGATGATCATCGGCACGGCCGACGGCAACGAGACCTTGAGGAGTCGCTGCCGTTCGGTCAGCCCCATGACGGTCGCCAGGATGTCGATGTCCGGGTCGACCGACTGCATCCCGCTCCGGGTGTTCACCAGCATGATGAAGAAGACCAGGCTGACGACCAGGGCGACCTTCGAGGACTCCCCGATCCCGAACCAGATGATGAACAGCGGTGCCAGCGCGATGCGCGGAAGCGAGTTGAGCATCACGATGTAGGGGTCGACCACCGTGGAGATCCGCCGGAAGCGTCCCAAGAAGGCGCCGACCAGCAGGCCGGCGATTCCACCGATGGCGGACCCCAGCAGGGTCTCGCGCACGGTGACCCAGGCGTTGGTCCACAGCTCCTCGGTCTGCAGCGCCTCCTTGAGGAAGGCCCAGATCGCCGTTGGCCGGCTCGCGCTGAACTCCTCGAGGTGTCCGGCACGGACCATCCACTCCCACAGGCCGAGGACCAGGGCGAGGATCGCGACCCGGGCGAGCCAGATCCATAGGGTGCCGATGACCGTCGCGGCGTCGATGGTGCGGCCGGGGGTCGCCTGCGGTTCGTCGATGAGTGCCGGCGTGATGCCGGTCTCGGTCGCCTCGACGCCGTCTCGCTGGTTCACGCTCATCCCTCGAACTCCCCCCACACCTCGTCGCACAGTGCCTGGAACTTGCTGTCCGTCCGGAGCGCGCTCAGCGTGCGCGGACGAGCGATGGGCACCTCCACATCCGTCTTCAGCCGTCCCGGTGTCGGCGACAGCACGATGACACGATCGCAGAGCGCGACCGCCTCGCTGACGTCGTGCGTCACCCAGATGACGGTCTTGCCGGTTCCCTCGCAGAGCGTCAGGAACTCCTGCTGCAGCCTGCTCTTCGTCTGTACGTCGAGCGCCGCGAACGGCTCGTCCATCAAGAGCAGGTCGGGCTCGGTGGCGAGGGTCCTCGCCAGCGAGACGCGCTGGCGCATGCCCTGCGACAGGCGCAGCGGGTACCAGTCGGCGTACTTGCCGAGACTGACCAGATCGAGGTACCTGAGTGCCGTCTCGCGGCGTTCGGCCTTCGGCACGCCGCGCACCTCCAGCCCCATCTCGACGTTGCGGACAGCGGTCCGCCACGGCAGCAGGCCGGCTCGGGCGAACATATAGCCGACGTTCCGATCGGGGCCGACGACCTCGGAGCCGAGTCGAGTGATGGCCCCGTGCGTCGGCCGCACCAGGCCCGCCACCATGTTGAGCAGGGTGGTCTTGCCACAGCCGCTCGGGCCGACCAAGCCCAGGATCTCGCCGTGGTGGGCGGTGAACGACACGTCGTCGATCACGCAGTGATCCGGGGCTCCCTTCTGCCCGCGGGAGTGCACGAAGTGGCTGATTCCCGCAAGTTCGACAGCCGCGTCTGCCATGACGTCCTCATTCCTCAAGCCCGATGTGACCAGCGTCGCGTACCGCGAGTCTTTCATGATAATAGTTATACCGCAATATTAGGAAGGCGTCATCCGGGACATCACCTCACCATGGAAGAGGTCGAGTGAACGCAAGGCGCTGCTCCGATCCTGCCGGGGCCAGCGCAACCGGATCACCACGTCCTCGATCCCCAGCTCGGCCAGCTCGGCGAGCCGCTCGACGCAGTAGGCGGGGCTGCCGAAGACATAGGAGTCGACCGCGGGCGGGGGCGCGGCGGAATCGCCGCTCGCGAACGGGTTCGCCGCCAGCTGCTGGTAGCCCTGCAGGTGCTCGGCCCTGATGCGGTTGCCTTCCTCCTCCGCGCGAGCGTGGTCTCGATCCAGGTAGACGTCGCGTCGGATCACCGGACGACCCTCGCCGCGGCCGGCCGCCCGGCTCGCCTCGCGATAGGTCTCCAGAAGCCCCGCCAGCTTCGCGGGCGGCGACTGCGGGGGCAGGATCCAGGCATCGCCCAGCTCCGCGGCCCGTCGCGCACCCGTTCGGTGCGGGCCGGCTCCGACCCAGATGGGGATGCCGTCGGCCGGCACGGGAGCGCCCATCCGTTCCCCGTGGAGGTCGAAGGACGCACCGGTCGCGGTGACCTCGGCCCCGGACCAGAGGTCGCGCAGCAGTCGTACCGAGCTCTCGAACCGCGCCACCCGCTCATCGAGGCCCACCCGGAACGAGCGGAACTCGTTCTCCCGGTAGCCCATGCCGAATCCGGCGATCAGTCGCCCTCCGCAGAGGTGGTTCACGGTGGCGAGGTCCTCGGCGAGCGCGACCGGGTGCGCCAGCGGAAGGATCACGATGTTGGTGCCGAGGCGGATCCGGGACGTCGTCGCCGCGAGGTAGGCCAGCAACGGCATCGGCTGCAGGGTGGTCAGATTGCTCAGGTAGTGCTGGAGGACGAAGACCGAGTCGAACCCCGCCTCCTCCGCCAGCCCCGCGTCGTCTCCGAGGTCGGCCAGCATCTGATCCGCATCGTCCGACGGCGCGAAGTCGTTCATCAGCGCGAGTCCGAACCTCACTGCCCCATCACCACCGCGTCCGCCAAGAGTGCGAGATCCCCCTCGGCCAGGGGTCGCGAGGAGATCAACGCACCCGATATGCCGCCGGTGAAGGCATACGGACTCGCGTAGGAGCCACTCACCGGCGTGAACCGGTCGCACCCGACCTCCAGCGGCTCGAGATGGGTGACCAGCGGGACCGTGTCGAGGACGGCGCTCGCACATGCCTCGCCGTTCGCGACGAGCTCCACCCGGACGCGGCCGTGATCCCCGACCGCCCGGAAGCCGAGGCTGGTGACGTGCCCCGGCAGCGATGCGCTCACTCGTTGCGGATCCCGCATGTAGTAGCCGAACTCGAACACGACCTCACCCGCCTGGACGAAGAGACTGAACCCCGCGAAGCGGCCGCCGAGCGCGAGGAGGACGCCTTCGTCGGCCGCCGTCATGCTCACCTCGACGTGGACCTCGCTCGGCAGCGAGGGAACTCCGGGGGCGAGATGGCCCGGGATGACCACCTCACGCGCCAGCCGCATCACCGGCGGCATCGCGGCCTTGCGCTCCAGCAGTCCGGTGAGCCTCCGGCCCTCGAGCCGGTCGTCGAGCGGCA
>CAZTHV010000336.1:0-3871 GCA_964613165.1 uncultured Marmoricola sp. | reverse complement strand
CCGTCGTACCCGACCCCGTCGAGGAAGGTCTGCGCGGTGTTGACCGCGTCCTGGCCGATCATCGCGTCGACGACGAAGAGGATCTCGTCGGGCCGGACGGCGTCGCGGATGTCCGCGGCCTGCCTCATCAGCTCCTCGTCGACGCCCAGCCGGCCGGCGGTGTCGATGATGACGACGTCGTGGAGGGTACGCCGGGCCTCGGCGACGCCGTCGCGCGCGACCGCCACCGGGTCGCCACCGTGCTCGACTCCTTCGGTGTTGCCCGGCTCGGGAGCGAAGACGGCGACACCGGCACGCTCGCCATTGACCTGGAGCTGGTTGACCGCGTTGGGACGCTGCAGGTCGGCGGCGACCAGCAGAGGGGACCTGCCGTGCTCTTGTCTGAGCCAGAGCGCCAGCTTGGCGGCCAGCGTGGTCTTGCCGGCACCCTGGAGGCCGGCCAGCATGATGACGGTCGGCCGGTCACTGGCTGCAGTCTTGGCGAACCGCAGTAGACGGGTCTCCCCGCCCAGGATCGCCACCAGCTCCTCGTTGACGATCTTGATGATCTGCTGGGCCGGGTTCAGCGCCTGGCTGACCTCGGCGCCCCGCGCACGCTCCTTGATCGCGGCGACGAAGTCCTTGACCACCGGCAGCGCGACGTCGGCCTCGAGCAGCGCGAGCCGGATCTCGCGCGCGGTGGCGTCGATGTCGGCCTCGGAGAGCTTGCCCTTGCCCCGCAGGCTCTTGAAGGCGTCGGACAGGCGGTCGGAGAGCGTGGCGAACAAGTTGGCTTCCCTGGTTCTGGCGAGCGGTGCTGACGGCTGTGACGAGGGCCCAGCCTAACCGGCGCCTCTCAGCGCGTCCCGGACGGCGTGAGCGGCGGCAGCGGCCCGCTCGTCCGACAGCCGCCCGGCGCCCTCCTCCTGGAGATAGAAGACGTCGACCGCCTGGGGTCCCAGCGTGCTCACGTGGGCCGACCGGACCGAGATCCGCTGCCCAGCCAGAGCAGCACACACCAGGTAGACCAGCCCGGGCCGGTCGTCCGCGCGGACCTCCAGGACCGTGGACCGGGTCGAGGCCTCGGGGCGCACCACCACCGCCGGCTCCAGTCGGCTGCGTGCCGGCTGCCCCAGGCGTGCGGCGAGGTCCACTCGGCCGGCGACCACGGCATCGAGCCGCTGACGCAGGATCGCCGGGTCGAGGTCGCGCTCGCCCACCGACCAGCGCGATACGCCGTACGACCGGCCGTCCTGCTCCTGGAGCCACGCCCGGGCCGAGCGCACCGTGACCCGGGCCAGGCCCAGCGCCGCGGCGATGTCGGCCAGGAGCCCGGTTCGCTCCCCGGAGACCACGCAGACGACGGATCCGTCGGTCCCCGGCTCGACCTCGACGGCGGTCCTGGCGGGGTCGGCCAGGACCTGCTCGGCGATGTCCACCTCGGCGTCGCCCACTTGGGCCATCGGCGCCTCGCCGAGCGCGTCGGCGCAGCGGCGCACCAGGTCGGCGACGAGCCGGGAGCGCCAGGACGTCCACGCGCTCTCGGCGGTGGCGCGGGCGTCGGCCTCGGTGAGCGCCGCGAGCAGCTCGAGCCTCTCCCGGTCGACCACCCGCTCGATGACATGGGCCACCGTCGCCGGGTCCTCGGGGTCGCGGGTAGTGGCGATCTCGGGGAGGAGCAGGTGCCACCGCACCAGCGAGCCGACCAGATCGGTCTCCCGCTCGTCGAACCCGATCCTTGCGGCGACGGCCCGGGCCAGCGGCTCCCCCGCCGCGGAGTGCTCCTCGCGCTGGCCCTTGCCGATGTCGTGCAGCAGCGCCGCGACCATCAGCACGTCCGGGCGCGAGACCCGGCGGATCAGGGACGCCGCCTCGATGCAGGTCTCGACCAGATGCCGGTCGACGGTGAACCTGTGGATCACCGAGGCGTGCGGCAGCAGCCGGACCCGCTCCCACTCCGGGAGGAACCGGCCGACGCCCCTGGTCTCCTCGAGGGTCTCCCACACGCCGAGCAGCCCCGGACCGGCCGCGAGCAGCCGGACCAGCAGGTCGCGGGCCTCGGCCGGCCACGGGTCGGGCAGCTCCGGCGACTCGGCCACCAGCCGCGCGGCCGTGGCCGGCTCGAGCACCAGGCCTCGCTCGGCCGCCTCGGCGGCGGCACGGAGCAGGAGCACCGGATCCTCGGCGGGCCGAGCGTCGCGGTCGAGGACGACCTCCTCGTAGGCCACCGCCACGCCACCGCCGATTCGCTCGAGTCTCGGACGCCGGCCCTCGCCCGCGCTCGGCGGCCGCCGCAGCACCGCCTCGGCGCGGCGCCAGGTCAGCCGGGACAGGTGGGTCAGCCGCCGTCCGAGGAGCCGGGTGTGCCGCTGGACCGCGACCGCGTCGGCCAGGCCGAGCGGCCCGGCCATCTCCTGCCAGTACTCCGGCGCCACCCGGTCGGTGGGCCGGCCTGCTACCTGGTGCAGCGCGTCCCGGACGTCGAGGAGCGCGGCCCGGCAGGCCTCCAGCTCGGTATGCGAGACGTCCACCAGCCAGCTGGCGACCAGCGCCTTGAGGACGGTGGCGTCGCGCAGTCCTCCGGTGGACTCCTTCAGGTCGGGCACCGCGGCGTGGGCCAGCTCACCGACCAGCCGGCCCCGGTCGGCCACCGTCCGGCGCAGCTCGGGCAGTCGCGTCCTCGCCTGCCGGCGCCAGGCGGCGAGAACGTCGGTGCGCAGCCGCAGGGTGAGGCTCGGGTCGCCGGCGAGGTGTCGTACGTCGAGCAGCCCGAGCGCCACTCGCAGGTCCGCCTCGGACTGCTCCACCACCTGGCCGAGCGAGCGGACCGCGTGGTCGATCCTCTCGCCGGAGTCCCACAGCGGGTACCAGAGCCGGCCCGCCCACTCACCCGGTGTCAGCTCCTCGTCGTGAACGAGGAGCACGTCGAGGTCGCTGTAGCGAGCCAGCTCCTGCCGGCCGTACCCGCCGACCGCGACCAGCGCCACCCCGGTATCGGGGCAGCCGCTGGCCGCGTAGGCCCTGCGGCACAGCTCGTCGGCGCGAGTGGTCCGCTCGGTCCGCTGCTCGGCCGTCAGATCGCGGCCTCGTCGCGATCCCCGGTCCGCACCCGGATCACGCTGTCGACCGGAGACGTCCAGACCTTGCCGTCGCCGATCCGGCCGGTCTGGGCCGCCTTGACGATGATCCCGGCGACGTCCTCGGCGTCCGCGTCGTCCACGACGATCTCCACGCGCACCTTGGGCACGAGCGCGATGTCGTACTCCGCGCCGCGGTAGACCTCGGTGTGGCCCTTCTGGCGGCCGTAGCCGCTGACCTCGCTGACCGTCATGCCGGTGACGCCGAAGGTCCCCAGGGCCTCGCGCACCTCTTCCCACTTGTGCGGCTTGATCACTGCGGTGACGAGCTTCATGCCAGGACTCCTTCCGTGGACTTGGTGGTGGGCACGAGCGAGCCGCCGACCCCGCGGGCGCCCGTGGCGACGGCGAGGTCGTAGGCCGACTCGCCGTGCGCGGCGAAGTCGATGCCCTCGATCTCCGCCTCCTCGTCGATCCTCAGGCCGATGGTGTGCTTCACCACCAGGCCGACGACCAGAGTGAAGACCCCCGACCAGAGCATCGCGAAGAGCGCGGCGCCGGCCTGGACGACCAGCAGCCTCAGGCCGTCGCCGTAGAGCAGGCCACCGCCCACCGCCAGGAAGCCGATGCCGACGGTGCCGACCAGGCCGCCGACCAGGTGCACGCCGACCACGTCGAGCGAGTCGTCGTACCCGAACCGGTACTTCAAGCCCACCGCCATCGCGCAGACTGCGCCGGCCACCAGACCGAGCGCGATCGCGCCGACCGGGCTGACGTCGCCGGCGGCCGGGGTGATGGCGACCAGGCCGGCGACG
>CAZTHV010000335.1:0-3888 GCA_964613165.1 uncultured Marmoricola sp. | reverse complement strand
GTTCGACCTGGTGCTCTCCTTCACCGGGCTGCACTGCTTCCCGGATCCGCACCGCGCTGTCGGGGAGCTCGGCCGGGTCACCCGCTCCGGTGGCGTGATCAGCGGGAGCGCTGCCCTCAACGACGGCGGCCTACGCGCCGTACCGGTGCTGGCCGTCGGCCGCGCCGCCGGCCTCATCGGCCCTTCCGCCACCCGTACCGAGGTGGTCGCGTGGCTGGAGGAGGCGGGCTGCGGCGAGGTGATTCTGGAGATGTCCGGGGCGATCGGCTATTTCCGGGCGGTCAAGGAGTAGCCAATCGCACTCAGTGGCCGCCGGACTGCTTGAACCGCTCGAAGGACTGGCGGACCTCGGCCTCTGCCTCGGCGCGGCCGACCCAGTTGGCGCCCTCGACCGACTTGCCGGGCTCGAGGTCCTTGTAGACCTCGAAGAAGTGCTGGATCTCCAGCAGGTCGAACTTCGGCACGTGGTTGATGTCGCGGATGTGCTCCATCCGTGGGTCCAGGGTGGGCACGCACAGGACCTTGTCGTCGCCGCCGGCCTCGTCGGTCATCCGGAACATGCCGATCGCGCGGCACTTGATCAGGCAGCCGGGGAAGGTCGGCGCCTGCAGGATCACCAGGGCGTCCAGCGGGTCGCCGTCCAGCCCCAGGGTGTTCTCGATGTAGCCGTAGTCCTCGGGGTAGGCCGTGGAGGTGAACAGCATCCGGTCGAGCCGGATCCGGCCGGTCTCGTGGTCGACCTCGTACTTGTTGCGCGAGCCCTTGGGGATCTCCACGAGAACGTCGAACTCCACGATTCACTCCTCCGTGCCGTGCCGCCCTGCGCCGGCGATCTCCGTGGCGTCACCTTCGACGCGACCGGGCTAGTCTCGCGCACAACGGTGGCGGAGCGTGAATTGCTGAAGGGTGCGATGGCTGTGACGGCAGCGGGTGGGCGTGGTGGTGGCGGACGGCGTGACCGCCGCCACCAGCGGTCCCGGGTCTGGCTGCTGCCCGAGCTGGTCGTGCTGGTCCTGGTCGCGATCGCGATGGCCGAGCTGCAGTGGGGACTCGGCCACCGGTGGCTGGGCCTTCCCGTGGCCGACCCGGTCACGGCGCCGGCCAGAGTGCTGCCACCGGAGGGGCTGGACATCGCGCCGCAACACGCCGCCGCCGCGGTCGCGGGCTCCTCGCCGGGCGGAGGCCTGGATCCCGCCGCGGTCCGTCGCGCCCTGGCGCCGTACGCCGATGACAAGGCGCTCGGGCCGCACGCCGGCCTCGCCGTCGCCGAGCTCGCCACCGGCCGGATGGTCTACCGCCGTGGGCGGGGCGCGGTGATCCCGGCCTCGACGATGAAGCTGCTCACCGGCGCGGCCGCGCTGGAGACGCTCGGGCCGATGACCCGCTTCCGCACCACGGTCAGGCAGGCCGGCGACCAGGTGGTGCTGGTCGGTGGCGGCGACCCGTACCTGATGCCGTCCCGGACCAAGGCGAAGGGTCTCTATCCCCGCCGGGCAGACCTGGACACGCTCGCGCGACGTACCGCGCGGGCCCTGGCCGGGCAGGGCGTGACCGCGGTCCGCCTCGCCTACGACGACTCGCTCTTCTCCGGCCCCGCGGTCAACCCGGCGTGGCCGGCCAGCTACATCGGCGAGTTCGTGGTGCCACCGATCACCGCGCTGTGGAGCGACCAGGGGAGGGGATCCGGCTACGGCTATGTCGCCGACCCGTCGCGGGCGGCGGCCGACCTGTTCCGGGCCGCGCTGGCGCGTCACGGGGTGAGGGTGACCGGCAGGCTGCGTCATCGGGTCGCACCGGCAGCCGCCGCGGAGATCGCCGCGGTCGAGGGGGCTCCGCTCGGCGAGGTGGTCGAGCACCTCCTGGCCGTCAGTGACAACAACGCCGCGGAGGTGGTCGCACATCACGTCGGCATCGCTCGGGGAGAGGACGGCTCCTTCGCGGGCGCGTCCGCCGCCGTGGGCGCGGTCCTCTCCGGGCTGGGCGTCGACCTGGCCGGCTCGGCGATCCGTGACGGCAGTGGGCTGTCGCGGGAGAACAGGCTGACCCCGGCCGCGCTGGTCGGCGTCCTGCGACTGGCCGCGGATCGGCCGCGGCTGCGGCAGACGATCACCGGGATGCCGGTCGCCGGCTTCACCGGCTCGCTGCAGTGGCGCTTCGAGGACGGTCCACTCCAGGCCAAGGGTCGGGTGCGGGCCAAGACCGGGACGCTCACCGGGGTGCACGGGCTGGCCGGGGTCGCCGTGGACGCGCAGGGCAACCGGATGGCGTTCGTGCTGATCGCCGACCAGGTCGCGCTCGACCAGCAGCTCGCCGCGCGTACCCGGATCGACCGGATGGCGGCCGCTCTCGGCGGCTGCTCCTGCGGCACCCCCTAGGAGCACCCCGTAGTCTCGGGTCCCATGAGTCAAGCGGGCGGCCGAGCGGCGACGATCGACTGGGACCTCGCTGTCCGGGTCGGCTCGCGGCTCGCCGGCGACGGGCCGACGGTCAGTCCGGCGGTGGCCGCCGAGACGGTGGCCGAGCTGCGCGCCGGAGCGGCGACCTCGAGCCCGCTGGTCCGGGAGTTCACCGGCCTGGTCGCGCAGGAGCGGACCGCGCCGGTGCTGGTGGTCGACCGGCCCGGCTGGATCCAGGCCAACGCCGACGGCTTCGCCACCATCGTCGCGCCGATCGTCGACCGGCTGGGTGGCAAGCGAACCCGCTCCGGGGGCTTCACCGACGCCATCGGCTCGCGGATCACCGGTGCCGAGATCGGGCTGATGCTCGGCTTCCTCGGTGGCAAGGTGCTCGGCCAGTTCGACCCGTTCCACGACGCGGCGGGAGCGACCGGCCGGCTGCTGCTGGTGGCGCCCAACATCGTTCACGTGGAGCGGGAGATCGAGGCCGATCCGCACGACTTCCGGCTGTGGGTCTGCCTGCACGAGGAGACCCATCGGGTGCAGTTCACCGCGGTGCCGTGGATGCGCGACCACCTGCGCTCGCTGATGGAGGAGATCACCGAGACGATCGAGACCGACCCCGGCCGGCTCGCCTCCGAGGGTCTGGCCAAGGCGCGGGAGCTGCTCTCCGGCCGCGCCGAGGGGAGCCTGATCGACCTGGTGTCCACCCCGGAGCAGAAGGAGATCGTCGACCGGATCACCGGTGTGATGAGCCTGCTGGAGGGCCACGCCGACGTCGTCATGGACGGGGTCGGCCCCGAGGTGATCCCCAGCGTCGCCCAGATCCGCCGCAAGTTCACCCAGCGCCGGCAGGGGGTCGGCACCCTCGATCGGCTGCTGCGCCGGCTGCTCGGACTGGACCAGAAGATGGCGCAGTACCGCGACGGCGCGGTGTTCGTCCGCCACGTCGTCGACCAGGCCGGCATGGACGGCTTCAATGCGGTCTTCGCCGAGCCGGCCAATCTTCCCGACAAGGCGGAGATCCTCGACCCGGACGCCTGGCTGCGCCGCGTCCACGCCTGAGGAGGCAGCGCGAGTTGTCCGGCCCCGAGCCAGCGGTCGCCGCGGTCCGCCTCGCCGTACGACGGGCCCTCACCGCCCTCGAGCCGGGCGCGACCGTGATGGTGGCGTGCTCGGGGGGAGCCGACTCGCTCGCGCTGCTGGCGGCGACCGTGTTCGAGGGCCGGTCCGCTGCCCTGCGAGTGGTCGGGACGACCGTCGACCACGGCCTGCAGCAGGGCTCCGCCGACCACGCCGCGAGGGTCGTCGCCCAGATGGCGGCTCTCGGCGCCGGCGAGACCGCGTCGGTGAGCGTCACGGTGGACCCCGGGCCGGCCGGGCTCGAGGCCGGAGCCCGCGAGGCGAGATACGTCGCGCTCTCCCAGCTCGCCGAGCACTTCGGTGCCGGGACCGTGCTGCTGGGCCACACGCTCGACGACCAGGCCGAGAC
>CAZTHV010000334.1:0-3918 GCA_964613165.1 uncultured Marmoricola sp. | reverse complement strand
GACATCGGCGAGGTCCTCGCGCGAGGTCGACCCGGTCAGCCGGCCGAGCGCCGCTGCCTTGGCACTCTCGTCCAGCCTGCCCTTCTCGACCAGCCGAGCCAGGCCCTTGTCGACGAACGCGAGGACGCCGGCGACCTTGTCCTCGCCGCGGCCGACGAAGACCACGTCGTACCCGCTCTGGGCGAAGACCTGGGCGATGCCCGAGGCCATCGTGCCGGTGCCGACCACCCCGACCTTGGCGATCGGCAGACGTAGCTCGGGATGAGTCTGCTCGGCGGACGCGGCGGCCTCGGCGAAGGTGCCGCCCTCGTCGGCCAGGCGCTCCAGCAGCTCAGCGGGCTGGTGCAGGCTGTCGCCGGTCTCGGCGTACTGCGCGGCGAGTGCGTCGCGGACGGTCGCCGCACCTCGCTCGTCGATCGTGGCCAGCGGCCCGACGGGGTATCCGCAGCCGAAGCGCATGCCGGCGTCGATGTCGTTCGCGGAGGCGTAGCCGGTCTCGAACATGCGTACCGCGTGGTTGAGGTACGGCAGGATCAGGGTGTCGGCGAGCTGCTGAGCGTCGGTCATGCGGGGATGATGGCACGTGCACTACCACCGAGTAACCCCTGGTGACTGTGCCCTCGATCACCCCCGGGTAGATTCCCGCCCGTGAGACTCGTCGTGGCCCGCTGTCAGGTCGACTACGCCGGGCGACTGACCGCCCATCTGCCGATGGCGACCCGGGTGCTGATGCTCAAGGCCGACGGCTCGGTGCTGGTGCACTCCGACGGCGGCTCCTACAAGCCGCTGAACTGGATGAGCCCGCCCTGCTCGGTCACCGAGGGCACCCACGAGGACGGCCGGCCGGAGTGGCTGGTGACCAGCACCAAGACCGACGACACCCTGCGCATCCTCATCGACGAGCTGATCCACGACAGCTCCCACGACCTCGGCATCGACCCCGGGCTGCAGAAGGACGGCGTGGAGAAGCACCTGCAGGAGCTGCTCGCCGAGCATCCGGCCACACTGGCCGAGGGCCTCACGCTGGTACGCCGGGAGTACCCCACCGCCATCGGCCCGGTCGACCTGATGTGCCGCGACGCCGACGGCGCCTCGATTGCGGTGGAGATCAAGCGCCGCGGGGAGATCGACGGCGTCGAGCAGCTCACCCGCTACCTCGAGCTGCTCAACCGCGACCCGCTCCTGGCCCCCGTGCGCGGCGTCTTCGCCGCCCAGGCGATCAAGCCGCAGGCCAGGGTCCTGGCCGAGGACCGCGGCATCCAGTGCGTCGTCATCGACTACGACGCCCTGCGTGGCATCGACAGCTCCGAGGATCGGCTCTTCTGACTTTCACGGCGGCGAGATTCTCAGGGGCCGAGGAGGGCTGCTGGGACGACGGCGATGCCGTCGTCGCGGCGGTAGGCCTCGGTTCCGGTGGTGACGAGCACCGCATCGAGGAGCTGGTCGCCGATGCGTTGGCTCAGCCAATGCAGGTGCTTGACGTCAGCTTCCTGAACGGTCGCGGAGAGCTTGACCTCGATCGCGACGACACCGTCGTCAGGACCGATGACCACGAAGTCGACCTCATGGTCACCCCCTTGAGTGCGTAGGTGTCGTACCTCTGCCTCGGCCGCCTGGGCATAGACCCGCAGGTTGAGCGCGAGAAGGCTCTCGAACAGCGCGCCCAGGAAGGTGCCGACCCGCGGGATCGACGGCTCCGTGTCTCCGCCCGCGGTCAGCTTGCGCGCGGTGACATTCAGCATCCGCGCGGCCAGTGCCGGGTCGGCGAGGTGGTGCTTGTCGGAGGCCGCCAGCTCCTTGAGCTTGTTGTTGGTCGGCAGCCAGGCAGAGACCGGGTCCAGCACCCACAGCCTGGTGAGGATGTCGCGCCAGGGCAGGGTCGTGCTCATCGAGGGCTTGTTCCCCACACCGGGAGTGGCCGCGTCCCGGATCTTCTCGTAGCTCGCGGTGGTCGCCGTCGCGGCTGCGTAGGCCCGCATCCACGCCCGTAGCGTGTCGGGACGGCGGAGCGTCATCCCCTGCTCGGGAAACTCGCGATCGATGATGCGGGCAAGGTAGCCGTCCAACTGCGCGCGGGACTGTCGACCGGTCAGCTCACGCATACCCGGGAACCCGCCGGCGAGGATCTCCTCAACGTAGTCGTCCAATCCCACCGACGTGGCTCCACCGATCCTGGGCCGGGTTCCACTCAAGAGATCACGAAGACTGACCGAAGTCGCGATGCCTCGTTCGGCCAGGGAGAGCGGTCGCATCCGAATGGGAACGATCCGTCCGGCGCCGGTGTGCGTCTGCGGTCCCGCGGGTGACGCGGAGCCGGTGAGCAGGAATCGGGCCGGCGCCGAGTGCTCGTCGACGGCACGTCGTACGACGTCCCAACTCACCGGCAGTCGTTGCCACTCATCGATGAGGATCGGCTCGGCACCTCGGATCAGCCTCGCAGGATCGGCCTGGATGATCTCCCGCTGCCCGTCATCGTCGAGTTGGTAAGCGGTCGCCGCGCGCGTCAGGGCCGTCGCCGTCTTGCCGACGCCCTTCGGCCCTTCCAGGCTGACGGCCGACAGGCCGGGCATCAACTCGTCCAGCTCGTCGTCGACGACACGCCGTCGGTACTCGCTGATCCCGGACATCGCACCGCTCACCCGAGCAACACTACAGTTTCGGGGAACTGAACACTATGATTTCGGAGATCTCTACACTCCGATTTCGGCACATTGAGGCTCGGGTCAGGTCAAGTGGTTGGCGGAGCGGATGGCGTCGACGATGTGGCCCATCACCTCGGTGAGGCTGAAGTCCTTGGGGGTGAAGACGGCGGCGACGCCGAGCTCCTTGAGTCTGCGAGCGTCGGAGTCGGGGATGATGCCGCCGACGACGACGGGGATGTCGCCGATGCCGGAGTCCCGCATCCGGTCCAGGACGTCGGGGACCAGCTCCATGTGTGAGCCGGAGAGGATCGACAGGCCCACGCAGTGCACGTCCTCGGCGACGGCGGCGGCCACGATCTGCTCCGGAGTGAGCCGGATGCCCTGGTAGACCACCTCGAAGCCGGCGTCGCGGGCGCGGACGGCGACCTGCTCGGCGCCGTTGGAGTGCCCGTCGAGGCCCGGCTTGCCCACCAGGAGCCGCAGCCGGCCGCCGAGCTCGTCGCCGGTCGCCTTCACTCGATCGCGCACCGCGCTCAGCTCCGCACCGGCCGAGCCCACGTTCGACAGGGCGCCGACGGCACCGGAGACACCCGTGGGAGCGCGGTACTCGCCGAACACCTGGCGCAGCGTACCGGCCCACTCGCCGGAGGTCGCCCCGGCCCGGGCGGCGGCCAGCGTGGCGGACATCAGGTTGGCGTCGGTCTTGGCGTCGGCGGCCAGCCGGGCCAGCGCCTCGTCGACCGCGGTCTGGTCGCGCTCGGTGCGCCACTGCCGCACCGAGTCGACGCCCTGCCGCTCGGCCTCCGGATCGGCGGTCTGGATCACCGAGTCGAGGTCGGCGGTCAACGGCGAGGCCGCCGTGGTCTCGAACCTGTTGACTCCGACGACCACCTCCTCACCGCTCTCGATCCGCGACCGGCGGGCCGCGTGGGAGCTGACCAGGGCCTGCTTCATATAGCCGGACTCGACGGCCGCGATCGCCCCACCCATCGCCTGGACCCGGTCGATCTCGGCCTTGGCGTCCTCCATCATCTGGGCGACCTTGGCCTCGATGACGTGCGAACCGTCGAAGATGTCGTCGTACTCCAGCAGGTCCGACTCGTGCGCCAGCACCTGCTGGATACGGAGCGACCACTGCTGGTCCCAGGGCCGCGGGAGGCCGAGCGCCTCGTTCCAGGCGGGAAGCTGGACGGCGCGGGCACGGGCGCTCTTGGACAGCGTGACGCCCAGCATCTCCAGCACGTATCCCATGCGGCTTTCCGGCCCGAACCAGCGC
>CAZTHV010000333.1:1789-3948 GCA_964613165.1 uncultured Marmoricola sp. | reverse complement strand
TCAGTCGGCAGAGCGTCTCCATGGTAAGGAGAAGGTCTACGGTTCGATTCCGTAAAGGGGCTCTGGTTCGGCCGCTGGGTGACAATCGGCGCGCCTGACCGCCCGAGGCGGGGTAGCTCAGCTGGTTAGAGCGCACGACTCATAATCGTGAGGTCGCGGGATCGAGCCCCGCCCCCGCTACCGATCAGCACCAGCAGCAGGAAGAAGGCACACCGTGGCCAGCAAGAGCTCCGACGTCCGCCCCAAGATCACCTTGGCGTGCGTGGACTGCAAGGAACGCAACTACATCACCAAGAAGAACCGCCGCAACGACCCGGACCGGCTGGAGCTGAAGAAGTTCTGCCCGCGCTGCCGGCAGCACACCGAGCACCGCGAGACCCGCTGAGCTCAGGCGCGAGCCCAAGCCGCCGGCCCGGTCATCCGGGCCTCCGCGAAGAGCCGTCCCCGCGGGGGGCGGCTCCTTGCTTGTCAGCGCTGGTAGTTTTCTCCGCGTGCCTGTGGACACCTCGCTGATCGGCCGCACGTTCGGCCCTACCGCGCCGTACGACGTGACCGCGGAGCGGGTGAGCGCCTTCGCGGCCGCGACCGGCACGCCGTACGCCGAGGGCGATCCCGCTCCCGTGACCTTCCCGATCGTGGTGGCCTTCGCCGCGATGACCGCGCTGATGGACGACGAGAGCGTCGGCATCGAGCTGCGCCGCGTCGTCCACGGAGAGCAGCGGTTCGGCTACCGCCGGCCGGTGCGCGTCGGCGACCGGCTCTCGGCGCTGCTGACCGTCGACGCGATGCGCTCGGTCTCCGGCAACGACATCATCACCACGACCAGCGCCATCACCGACGCCGACGGGGAGCCGGTGTGCTCGGCCAAGGCGACGCTGATCCACCGGGGTGCGGCATGAGGGCCGGCGACACGCTGGGCCCGGTCAGCTACCCGGTCACCCGCGAGGGTCTGGTCGCGTACGCCGCCGCGAGCGGTGACCACAACCCGATCCACCAGGACGAGGCGGTCGCGCTCGCCGTGGGACTCCCCGGCGTGATCGCCCACGGGATGTACACCATGGCGCTGGCCGCGCGCGCGCTCGACGAGTGGGCCGGCGGACCGGGACGCATCCGCGAGCTCGGCGTGAAGTTCACCAAGCCGGTCGTGGTGTCGAGCGAGGGCACCGAGATCTCCGTCTCCGGCGTCGTCGGCGCCGTCGAGGACGGCGCCGCGAGCGTCCGGCTCGAGGTCACCTGCGGCGGGGAGCGAGTCCTCGGCGCTGCGACGGCGGTTCTCCATGTTTAGCCGGCTGCCTGCGGGCGAGCCGCTCGCCGGGCACACCACGCTGCGCGTGGGTGGCCCGGCGGAGGAACTGGTGGTGGTCACCACCGAGGCCGACCTGATCATGGCCGTGCGCGACGCCGACGCGTACGGCGATCCGGTCCTGGTGCTGGGCGACGGAAGCAACCTGCTGGTCGCCGACGAGGGCTTCGACGGGCGGGTGGTGCAGGTGGCCACCCGCGGCGTCGAGGTCGACGTGGACGACCCCGACGACCTGGCGTGTCTCGGCGCGGTGACGCTGACTGCCGCCGCGGGTGAGCCGTGGGACGAGCTGGTGGCGCGGTGCGTCGCCTCCGGCTGGGTCGGGCTGGAGGCGCTGTCCGGGATCCCGGGCCTCGTCGGTGCGGCCCCGATCCAGAACGTCGGCGCCTACGGCCAGGAGGTCTCGCAGACCATCGCCCGGGTGCGCACCTGGGATCGTCGTGAGCGCGTGCTGCGGACCTTCGCCGCGGCCGAATGCGGCTTCGGCTACCGCACCAGCCGGTTCAAGGCCGAGTCCGGGCGCTACGTCGTGCTCGACGTCTCCTTCCTGCTCCGGCAGGGCACCCTGGGGACCCCGGTCGAGTACGCCGAGCTGGCCGACCGGCTCGGGGTCGCTGTGGGCGAGCGGGCGCCGATGGCCGACGTACGCGCCGCCGTGCTGGAGTTGCGCCGGGCCAAGGGGATGCTGCTCGACGCTGAGAATGACCTCGACCACGACACCTGGAGTGCGGGCTCGTTCTTCACCAACCCGGTCGTGGCGGCCGAGCAGGTGCCCGCGGGGGCGCCGTCCTGGCCACAGTCGCACGGCCGGGTGAAGACCAGTGCCGCCTGGCTGATCGAGCAGGCCGGCTTCGGC
>CAZTHV010000333.1:0-1779 GCA_964613165.1 uncultured Marmoricola sp. | reverse complement strand
CCGCGGCTACGGCAACGAGCGGGCCGCGCTGTCGGGTCGGCACACGCTCGCGCTGACCAACCGCGGCGGCGCGAGTGCCGCCGACCTGCTGGCGCTGGCGGGTGAGGTGCGCGACGGGGTGGAGCGGCGCTTCGGCATCACGCTGGTCAACGAGCCGGTCCTGGTCGGCTGCTCGCTGTGAGCCGCAGCCTGATGGCCCGGGGGCGGCTCGGCGACCACCCGAGATCACGTACTCGCAAGTAGTCCGGCGTTGACGGCGGACGTGCTCCAGCCGGTGTCGGCGATGATCACGAAGATGGCGATGAGCGCGATCACGGCGAGGATGCCCAGCACCAGCAGGATCGTGCCGATGATGCCGAGGACCATGCCCGCGGTCGCGTTGCTCTCCCCGCCGTAGTAGCCGCCCGAGGCGCGGATCTCCCGCCGCGCCCGGTGGCCCACGACCCAGGCGAACGGCGAGACGACCAGGGTCAGCCCGGCGAAGGCGACCGCGCCGACCACGGCCACCAGGCCGAGGACCAGCGCGGTGGTCGCCTTGGGATGGTCTGGACGCCGATAGCCGTAGGGCTGCCCGGGATAGGGCTGGGCCGGGTAGGGCTGTCCGGGATGGGGCTGGGCGGGGTAGCCCTGCGGCGGGTAGGGCTGTCCGGGATACGGCTGGGCCGGGTAGCCCTGCGGGGGCTGGGCCGGATAGGGCGGCTGGTCGCCGTAGCCGGGGTAGGTCGGCGGGGTGAGCGGGAGCGTCGGCTCCTCGGGTCGATCCTCCGGGCGGCCGTCAGGCTGCTGGTCCCCGCTCATGCGCGTCCTCCCCAGGGGGACCGGGAAGATGCTCCGGGCGCGCACGAGGCACGACACGCACGGTGCTCGGTGATTCGCTCGCTGCGCTTGCTCATGACGCCATTGTTCCCGATGGGGCGGCCGGCCACGCGTCGATACCGTCGAGCAGCTCCTGCTGGACCTCGTCCGGTGCGCGGGAGGCCAGCACCGAGGAGCGGGCCAGCCCCGCGAGCTGGGCGTCGTCGAGGTCGTGGGCCGCGCGCATCGTGGCGTACTGCGCCGCGAGCCGGGAGCCGAAGAGCAGCGGGTCGTCCGCGCCCAGGGCGATCCGGGCGCCGGCGGCCATCAGCTCGGGGAGTGGGACCGAGGTCAGGTCTGAGTAGACGCCCAGGGCCACGTTGGAGACCGGGCAGACCTCCAGGGCGACGCCGGTCTCCACGATCCGCTCCAGGAGACGTGGGTCCTCGGCCGAGCGGATGCCGTGACCGAGCCGGTCGGCACCCAGCTCGTCCAGGACGGTCTGGACCGAGCGGGGTCCGAGCAGCTCGCCGCCGTGCGGCACCAGCAGCAGACCGGCCCGCTCGGCGATCCGGAACGCCGGCGCGAAGTCGGCGGTGCTGCCGCGGCGCTCGTCGTTGGACAGGCCGAAGCCGACCACGCCGCGGCCGGCGTACTGCGCCGCCAGGCGGGCCAGCGTCCGGGCGTCCAGCGGATGCCGGGTCCGGTTGGCCGCGATCACCACCGCGATGCCGATGCCGACCTCGCGCGAGGCCTCGGCGACCGCGTCGAGCACCAGATCGGTGAAGGCGGTGATCCCGTCGAAGCGAGCCGCGTAGCCGCTCGGGTCGACCTGGATCTCCAGCCAGCGGCCGCCGTCGCGGCGGTCGTCCTCGGCCGCCTCGCGCACCAGGCGGCGTACGTCGGCCTCGGTGCGCAGCACCGACCGGGCCACGTCGTAGAGCCGCTGGAACCGGAACCAGCCCTTCTCGTCGGCGGCCGACA
>CAZTHV010000332.1:0-3960 GCA_964613165.1 uncultured Marmoricola sp. | reverse complement strand
CCGCGTGAGGGCGCTCAGACCCGCACGCGGCTTCGGACGCGTACGTTGGTCCCGACAGATCAGACGGCCACGGGCGAGATCACCGGCAACGCCGGAGATCTGGAACCACACGTGGCGGCCCCGCTCGTTGTGGCGACGAGAGGTGGACGTCTCGGCGTTGGTCGTCTTGATGAATAGAACGTGTTATAGTTTGAAGGGCAGGCAACTGTGGCACAGACGCACACCTGCGATGTGTTGATCATCGGCGCGGGGCCGGCCGGCCTCTTTGGCGCCTACTATGCGGGGTTTCGAGGAATGTCAGTGACCGTGGTCGACTCGCTCCCGGAGCTGGGCGGTCAGGTGTCGGCGCTCTACCCGGAGAAGGCGATCCTCGACGTCGCCGGGTTCCCGACCGTCAAGGGTCGCGAGCTGGTGAGTGCGCTGGTGGAGCAGGCGGCGAGCGCAGATCCGACCTACCTGCTGGACCGGACGGCGACCGGGCTCGAGGTCGGTGACGAGTCGGTCACGATGGAGCTCGACAACGGCGACCGGGTGGTCGCCAAGGTGGTGATCCTGACCGCCGGGATCGGCAAGTTCAGCCCACGTCCGCTGCCCGCCGGCGACGGCTGGGAGGGCCGCGGACTGGTCTTCTTCGTCACCTCCTTCGAGGAGTTCGTCGATCGCGACGTGGTGATCGTCGGCGGTGGTGACAGCGCCTTCGACTGGGCACACCACCTGCAGGAGATCGCCCGCTCGGTGGTCCTGGTGCACCGGCGCGACGCCTTCCGGGCCCACCAGGCCACCATCGACGCGGTGCTGGCCGGGTCGACCGAGGTGATCACCAACGCCCAGGTCACCGCGCTGTCCGGCAACGGCCATGTGGAGAAGGTGGAGATCACCACCAAGGAGGGCGAGGTGCTCACCCGGCCGGCGCAGATGGTCATCGCCGCGCTCGGGTTCGTCGCCGACCTCAGCGCCATGAAGGACTGGGGCCTGGAGTTCGACAAGCGGCACATCCTCGTCGACACCGCGATGCGGACCAACCTTCCGCGCGTCTTCGCCGCCGGCGACATCACCGAGTACGACGGCAAGGTGCGGCTGATCGCCGTCGGCTTCGGCGAGGTCGCCACCGCGGTCAACAACGCGGCGCCGATCATCTTTCCCGACCAGGGCGTCTTCCCGGGTCACTCCAGCGAGGGGAGCTGACCTGGGATGTCCGCGAGGCGCGACGCGATCACGATGAGCGCGGCCGAGCTGGCCGCGTTCCTGGATGCCAATCCGAAGGTCCAGGTCGCGACCATCGGCCCCGGCGGCGCGCCGCACCTGACCACCCTGTTCTACGTCCTGGACGAGGGCCGGCTCGCGTTCTGGACCTACGGCAGGTCGCAGAAGATCGCCAACCTCCGGCGGGATCCGCGGATCACCTGCCTGATCGAGGACGGCGAGGACTACTTCGAGCTGCGGGGGGCCACGATCAGTGGCACCGCACAGCTGATCGAGGACTATGACGAGATCCTCGCCCTGGGACAGCGCGTTGCTCGCCGGATGGCGGGCGTGGCCGACCTGGGCGATTTCGGGGACGAGATCGTCGGCCAGCAGGCTCGCAAGCGGGTCGGGGTGATCGTCGCGCCACAGCGGATCGCCAGCTGGGACCACCGCAAGATGACCGCACCCCCAGGAGGCACCCGATGAAGACTCGGCCCACCACGATCAGGGTCGACTACGACCTCTGCGAGTCCAACGCCCTGTGCGAGGCGCTCGCTCCGATGCACTTCAAGGTCGACGACGACGACTATCTGCAGGTGATCGACGAGAACGTCACCGAGTCCACGCTCGACGCGGTCGAGCAGGCGATCGCGGCCTGCCCGAAGTCGGCGATCAGCCTGGTCGGCTGAGCGCCGCCGGGCCCGGTCGCACCCTCTCTTCCCAACCATCTTCCAGCAGGAGCATCGAAGGCATGTCCGAATCCCTGTCCCTGGACGGCAAGGTCGCCGTCGTGACCGGCGCCGGCGCGGGCCTCGGCCGCGCCGAGGCCGTGGCCCTGGCGCAGGCCGGGGCTGCCGTGGTGGTCAACGACCTGGCCGGTGCCGGCTCCAGGACGGCCGAGGAGACCGTCGAGGAGATCCGCGGCCTCGGCGGCCGTGCCGTGCTCGTCCATGGCGACGTCGGCGAGCGCTCCGCCGCGGATGCCATGCTGGCCGCGGCCGTGGACCTCGGCGGACTGCACGTGGTGGTCAACAACGCCGGGATCACCCGGGACAAGATGCTGTTCAACATGACCGACGACGAGTTCGACCTGGTCGTCAAGGTGCACCTGCGCGGCCACTTCCTGTTGACCCGCAATGCGGCGGCGTACTGGCGCGAGCGGCACAAGGCCACCGGCGAGCCGATCGGCGGCAGCGTGGTCAACACCGCCTCGGAGGCGTTCCTGGTGGGACCGCCTGGCCAGCCGAACTACGCGGCGGCCAAGGCCGGGATCACCGCGCTCACCCTCTCCACGGCGCGTGCCCTGTCGCGGATCGGGGTGCGCGCCAACGCGATCTGTCCGCGCGCGCGCACGGCGATGACCGCGGACGTCTTCGGCGAGGACACCTCCGGCCGGACCGTGGACCCGTACTCGCCGGACCACGTCGCCCCCTTGGTCGCCTACCTCGCCTCGCCCGCCGCCTCGGCGATCTCCGGCCAGGTCTTCGTGGTGTACGGCGGGATGGTGGCCCTGCTGGCCGCACCGGTCGTCGAGCGGCGCTTCGACGCCGCCGGCGACGTCTTCGACCCCGCCGAGCTGGAGGAGTCGCTCGGCGGCTACTTCGCCGACCGCGACCCGGAGCTCGGCTTCGCCGCCGACTCGGTCATGTCCCTCGGCTGAACTTCCCACCCCGAACCAGGAGAACCACATGTCCCGACTTGCAGGCAAGCGCGCCATCGTCACCGGCGGGTCGATGGGCCAGGGAGCGGCGATCGCCCGGGCCTTCGTGGCCGAGGGCGCTCAGGTGTGCATCGCGGATGTCGCCGACGAGCCCGGCCAGGCGCTGGCGAGCCAATTGGCAGAGCGTTGGGGGACCGAGTCTGTCTTCTTCCAGCACCACGACGTCAGCGATCCGGCGTCGTGGGCGGCGCTGGTCGAGGAGGTCGGCGAGCGCTTCGGCCCGGTCGACGTGCTGGCCAACAACGCCGGCATCCTGCGGTTCGGCACCGTCGAGGAGCAGTCGCCGGCGGAGGTCCAGCTGCTGATCTCGGTCAACCAGCTGGGCTGCTTCCTCGGCATGCAGGCGGTCGCCCGCACGATGCGCGAGAACGGCGGCGGCTCGATCGTCAACGCCTCCTCGATCGAGGGCCTGGCGGGCATGCCCAACTGCACGGCGTACGCCGGCACGAAGTTCGCCATCCGCGGCATGACCAAGGCGGCGGCCCTCGAGCTGGGACCGCACGGCATCAGGGTGAACTCCGTCCACCCCGGCATGATCGACACCCCGATGACCCGCCCTCACGGCGGCGATGTGGCGATGGAGTACGGCGCCTCCAAGGTGGCCCTCAAGCGGGTCGGCACGCCTGCGGACGTCGCCCCGCTCTACGTCTATCTGGCCAGCGACGAGTCCTCCTTCGTCACCGGCGCGGAGATCGCCATCGACGGCGGTGCCACGGCGACCCACGCCTTCGGCGGCTGAGCGGTTGGGCGGCCGACTCAGCGCAGAACGAGGCGGACGGCGGTCTCGATGTGGTCGGCGACCTCCTCGGCCGTGGCGCGGCCGGTGACCCAGGAGACGAGCGCGGAGAGCCAGACGTCGCTGATCACCCGCGCGATGGCGATGTCCTCCTCGGAGGGAGCGTCGCTCTCGTCGTACGCCTCACCCCTGATGGCGCGGGTGAGCATCGTGGTCAGCTGCATGCCGACCACATGGATCTCACCCGCCACCGACGCGTCGGCGAACATGAAGGCCCGGGTCAGCGCCTCGGTCAGCTTCGGATCGCCCTGGAGCCCGC
>CAZTHV010000331.1:0-3964 GCA_964613165.1 uncultured Marmoricola sp. | reverse complement strand
CCCCGACCACTGGTCGTTCATGCTCGGCGAGATCGCGCTGTGGAGCTTCGTCGTCCTGCTGCTCACCGGCGTCTTCTTGAGCCTGTGGTTCAAGCCCAGCATGGGCGAGGTCATCTACGACGGGTCCTTCGACCAATTGCGCGGCATCGAGATGTCCGAGGCCTACGCCTCCACGCTGCACATCTCCTTCGACGTCCGCGCCGGCCTGCTGATGCGGCAGATGCACCACTGGGCGGCGATGCTCTTCATCGCCGCGATGATCGTGCACCTGATGCGCGTCTTTCTCACCGGCGCGTTCCGCAAGCCGCGTGAGCTCAACTGGATCATCGGCGGCGTGCTGCTGCTGATGGGCATCCTGGAGGGCTTCGCCGGCTACTCCCTGCCCGACGACCTGCTCTCCGGCACCGGCCTGCGGATCGCAGACGGCCTGGTCAAGGCGACACCGGTCCTCGGCTCGTACATGTCGTTCTTCATGTTCGGCGGCGAGTTCCCCGGCGACATCATCATCCCGCGGCTCTACATCGCTCACGTGCTGCTGATCCCGGGCCTGATCCTGGCGCTGATCGCCGCGCACATGCTGCTGCTGGTGTACCACAAGCACACCCAGTGGCCCGGCCCCGGCCGTACCGAGCAGAACGTCGTCGGCTTCCCGATGATGCCGGTGTACGCCGCCAAGGCCGGTGGCTTCTTCTTCATCGTCTTCGGCACCGTGGCCCTGATGGGCGGCCTGATGACCATCAACCCGGTCTGGCGCTACGGCCCCTACAACCCCGCCGAGGTGACCGCCGGCTCTCAGCCCGACTGGTACATGGGCATCGCCGAGGGCCTGCTGCGGATCATGCCCGGCTGGGAGTCGACCATCTTCGGCTTCCATCTGAGCTGGAACGTCTTCCTTCCCGGTCAGATCGCGCCGATCGCGTTCCTGGCGGTGGTCCTGGCCTACCCGTTCCTGGAGCAGTGGATCACCGGCGACAAGCGGGAGCACCATCTGCTGCAGCGGCCACGGAACGCACCGACGCGGACGGCGTTCCTCGTCGCCTGCATCAGCCTCTACGGTCTGCTCTGGGCCGCGGGCGGCAACGACATCCTCGCGGTGATCTTCCACCTCAACCTGAACCAGATCACCTACTTCATGCGGGTCGCGATCTTCGTGGTCCCGGTGATCGTGTTCATCATCGCCAAGCGCTGGTGCATCTCGCTGCAGCGCCAGGACAACGAGGTGCTGCTGCACGGCTACGAGACCGGCATCATCATGCGCTCGCCCGAGGGCGGCTACAGCGAGCGGCACCTGCCGATCGACGACCTCCGCGCCTACACCCTCACGGCGCGGGAGCGCGACGAGGTGTACGAGGGCGAGTCGGGAGCCGACGCCAACGGAGTCGAGGCTCCGAGCGCCCGTGCCGACCGGGTCCGGGCACGGCTGTCCAAGGCGTGGTTCGCCACCAACGTGCAGAAGCCGACCGTGGCGGAGCTCGAGGAGGGCCACCACCACGCCGAGCACGAGCTGGAGATCGAGCACGAGGCCGGCATGGACCAGCCGGCCGACGGGCACCAGTTCGACGGCCGGCACGACGTCTCCGGTGACGACCTGACGCACAAGCAATGAGTGCCGACGAAGGGGCCCGGCGAGCACTCGCCGGGCCCCTTCGTCGTAGGTGTCGGAAGGTACCCATCCCGCTGTCCGACGGGCCGGGTGACGAGCGCCGCGGCGCCCCTCAGTCGGCGGTGGTCGCGGTCAGGTGGATCTCGACGGGGATGCCGAACGGCAGCGAGGCGACGCCGATCGCCGTTCGGCTGTGCGCGCCGCGCTCCTCGCCGAGCACACCGAGCACGACCTCTGATGCCCCGTCCGCGACGGCCGGATGCTCGCTGAACTCTGGGGTGGAGCGGACGAACACCTGCACCTGCAGCAGCCGCTCGATCCGGTCCAGGGATCCCAGCTCCGCCTGGAGGCTGGAGAGCACGGCGAGCATCGTCGACTCCGCCGCCCGGCGGCCCTCCTCGACCTCCAGGTCGAGCCCCAGCGTGCCGGTCATCGGCACCCCCGGCGCGGCGGTGGGCCCGTGCCCCGAGGTGACCAGCATGGTCCCGGACCGGGTGATCTCCTGGTACCGGCCGGCCGGCTGAGGAGCCGGCGGCAGGATCCAGCGACCGTCGGCGCTCACGACAGCTCACCCGCCGCCGGACGCCAGCCGAGCTCGTGCGAGAGCCGCTCGGCGGAGTCGCACACCGTGGCGCTGTGCTCGCGCACCTGGTCCGCGGTCATCTGGTCGGTCACGAAGGTGATGCCCAGGGCGCCGACCGGCTCGCTGCGCATGTCCCGCACGGCCGCGGCGATGCAGGTGATCCCGGCCGTCGTCAGACCGGACTCCACGGCGTACCCGGTGGACCGGACCCGGTCGAGCTCCTGCAGCAGCTCCCCTACCGATGCCGGACCGAGCGTCGTCCGCTTCGGGAAGGCGTAGGTGCGGTAGAGCTCACGGAGGTCGCCGTCCTCCAGCGTGGCCAGCAGAGCGCGGCCCACGGCGGTCAGGTGCGCCGGCAGCCGAACCCCGGTCTCGGTCACCAGCTGGGTGGTCGAGGTGCCGGCGCACTGCTGCTTGGCGACGTAGAGCACCTCGGTGCGGTCGCGGACAGCGAGGTGGGAGGTGGCCGATGTCGCCTGGCTCACGTCGACCAGGATGGTCCGCCCGATCTCCTCCAGCGGCCGCCGGCGGCGGTAGGCGGCACCGAGCTCGAAGAGGGCCACGCCGAGGTCCCAGGTGCGCTGCACCGGGTCGTACTGGACGAACTGTCGCGTCGCCAGATAGTTGAGCAGCTGGTGGGTGCTGCTCTTCGGGATGGTGCAGGCGGCGGCGATCTCCAACGCGGTCAGCGGCTGCTCGCTGTTGGCGAGTAGCGCCAGGAGGTCCACTATGCGTTCAGCGGTGCGCGATGTCGCCGACGCGGTCTTCTTCTCGATCACTTCACTCCTTCGGACGACGTTGACTCCACAGTCCCCGCACGTCTAGCATTATAGATTAGAGTCTATCATTTGAGACAGGGGCTAGGAAAGATGGCACGCACACTGACCGGTTTCGGCGGTCCGCTGATCGACGTTCGCGGCGCGATCGACATGCACGTCCACTCGCATCCCGACATCTTCCCGCGGCTGGGCGACGACATCGACCTGGTGACCGCGGCCCGCGACGCCGGACTGCGGGCCATGGTCATCAAGTGCCACCACGAGAACACCGTGACCCGCTCCTACTTCGCCAACGGCGCGGTCCAGGGCATCGACGTCTTCGGCGGCATCGTGCTCAACTCCTATGTCGGCTTCGCCAACCCGGCAGCAGTCGAGGTGGCGCTCAAGCTCGGCGGCAAGTTCGTCTGGATGCCGACCGTGGACGCCGCCTACCACGCCGAGGTCCACGGCGGCACCGGCACCCTCGTCGGACTCAGCGGCGGGCGGGTCGGCGGACCGACGTACACCGTCCTCGACGATGCCGGCGAGCTCAAGGACGAGGTCCTGGAGATCATCGGCCTCATCGCCGAGCACGACGCGGTGCTCGCGACCTCGCACCTGTCCCCCGCCGAGATCAAGCCGCTGCTGATCCGCGCCAAGGCCGAAGGGGTCGAGCACGTGGTGATCACCCATCCGTTCTACAAGGCTCCGGGCCTCGACCTGGAGCAGCTCAAGGAGCTGGTCGACCTGGGCGGCATCGCCGAGCTCGGCTACTGCGACTACTCGGCGATGTGGCACGTGGGCTTCGTCGAGGAGGTCGTCGAAGCCGTCCAGGCCCTCGGCGCCGAGAACTGCGTCCTCGTCTCCGACTGCGGCCAGCGCCACAACCCGCTGCCGAGCGAGGCGCTGCGGATCTACGCCCAGACCGTCTACGAGAAGGGCGTCTCCGAGAAGGACGTCTACACGATGATCCGCGACGTCCCGGCGCGGATCCTCGGCCTGGACAGGGGCCAGCGCCCA
>CAZTHV010000330.1:0-3976 GCA_964613165.1 uncultured Marmoricola sp. | reverse complement strand
ATGCGGCCGTGATGGAGGAGATCAGCGCAGGCTGCGCCGCCACGAGCCTCGTCTTCATGACGCAGATGCACGCGGCCTACCCCATCGTGATGGCCGGTTCGGAGGAACTGGCCGCGGCCTATGTGCCGGGCCTGCTGGATGGCAGCCGCTATGGCTCGCTCGCCATCACCGAGCCGGATGCCGGGAGCGACGTCGCCGGCATCCGCACACGGGTCCGCACCACCGCGACCGGACTCGAGCTCAGCGGGACCAAGACCTTCATCACCACCGGCGACCGAGCCGATGTGATCGTCTGCTTCGCCCAGACCGGTGAGGGGCGAGGCCGGGACTCGATCTCCGCGGTGGTCGTCGACGGGTCCTGGCCCGGGGTTGAGCACGGAACGCCCTTCGTCAAGCTCGGCATGCACGGCTCGACCACCGCAGAGCTCTCCTTCGGCGGAGTGCAGATCCCCGTGGGGAACCTGCTCGGAGCTCCGGGCGACGGCTGGTCGATCGCGATGCGTTCGGTGGTCAAGTCGCGGATCAGCGCGGCCGCGCAGGGCGTCGGGATCGCTCGCAGTGCATACGGATCGACGCTGGCCGCCCTCCGCGAGTTGTACGGAAACGGTGTGCCTGCCGACCTCTCCTTCGCCCTGGCAGGTCTGCGCGGACGCATCCTTCAAGGCCGTCTCCTCCTCCGCGCGGTCGCGGCCGAAGTGGACCGTCACGCAGAGGTGAGCGCCGCGCAGATCGCGATGATGAAGCAGGGCTGTACCGATCTCGGCTGGCAGGCATCGGCTGAGTGCTGTCGGCTCTTGGGGCCGTACGGCGACCTGGTCGCATTCCAGGTCGAGCGGTGCCTGCGAGACTCTCGGGTCACTCAGATCTACGACGGCACCAACGAGGTGCAGCGCCTTCTGATCTCCCGCGAGACCCAACGAGCCGTCAAGGAGCTGCGGTGAACCAGACTCGACCACAAGGATCGCTCCGAGGCCGTGTCGCCTTGGTCACCGGGGCCGGGCGTGGACTCGGACGGGCCTTCGCCCGGGGCCTCGCCGATGCGGGCGCCCAGGTCGTGGTCGCCTCCCGTACGGCGGCTGAGCTCGACGCGCTGGTCGGCGAGATCGAAGCCGCCGGAGGCTCGGCGATCAGCTGTCCGACCGACGTCACCTCGGTCGGGTCCGTCCAGCGCCTGGTGGAGACCGCGGTCGAGGGCTATGGACGCCTGGACATCGTGGTCAACAACTCCGGGATCGTGGCCAGTACCCCTCTGCTCGACCAGGACCCCGACGAGTGGGACCGGGTTGTCTCGACCAATCTGCGCGGCACCTACCTGGTCACGCGCGCCGCCGGTGCCCACCTGACCGCGCAGGGGTCGGGCAAGGTCATCAACATCGCCTCGAACTTCGGGATCAAGGGCATCGCGAACCATGCGGCGTACTGCGCCTCCAAGGCAGGGATCATCGCATTCACCCGGGCGATGGCGCTGGAGTGGGCACGGTCCAACGTCCAGGTCAACGCCTTGGCTCCGGGGTACTTCGCCACCGACCTCAACGCCGAGCTCAGGCGGGACCCCGAGATGGTCGCCCGGGTGACCAGGGCGATCCCGGCGCGTCGCATGGGACAGGCGGAGGAGCTGGTGCCCTGGCTGCTGCTGTTGGCCGGACCGGAGTCCGAGTTCATGACCGGAGAGGTCATCGTGATCGACGGAGGGCAGGTCGTGCGCTGAGCGCGACCGACGCACAAGGAGAGGAGGCCAGATGAACTCTGGCAACAAGCGTGTCGCGGTCCTGGGCGCCGGGACCATGGGCGCGGGCATCGCGACCGTCGTCGCCCGTGCCGGACACCAGACGGTGGTGTACGACATCGACGAGGCTCAGCTCGAGCGAGGATTGGGCTCGGTCCGCCAGTTCATCGACCGCAGTGTCGCGCTGGGCAAGCTCGACCCCGTGGCCGCGGCTGCGGCCACCGAGGCGTTGGTGGGCTCGACCAGCTGGGCGGACCTCGCGGGCTGTGACGTGGTGATCGAGGCGGTGGTGGAGGACCTTCAGGTCAAGCGGGAGCTCCTCGCAGAGCTGGACGAGGTCATCTCCGACTCGACGTTGATCCACACCAACACCTCGACCTTGTCCGTGACCGCTATCGCGGCAGGCTCGCGCCTTCCCGAGCGAGTCGTGGGGACGCACTACTGCAACCCTGCGCCGTTGATGAAGCTGGTCGAGGTTGCAGACGGCCGGCATACGGCCTCATGGGCACATGAGGCGACCACGGCGTTCCTAGGGGAGCTGGGCAAGACGATCGTTGTGACCAAGGACCGGCCCGGGTTCATCGTGAACCGGTTCCTGATCCCGTGGGAGCACCGCTGCATCCAGGCTCTGGAGTCCGGTCTGGGCACCAAGGAGTCGATCGACGCCGCGGTCACTGGTGCGCTCGGTCATCCCATGGGGCCGTTCAAGCTGCTCGACATCGTGGGCCTCGACGTCCACCAGCAGGTAGCGACCCGGCTGTACGAGCAGCTGCGGGAGCCGCGCTTCTTCCCTCCTCCGCTGGTCGAGCGGATGGTGGCTGCGGGAGATCTGGGACGCAAGACGGGCCGTGGCTTCTACACCTACGACGACACACGGCTGTTCGGCGCCTGAGTCGGCATCGCGAGCACAGGAGCATGAGGAGTACCAGGAGCATGAGGAGAAGGCGATGAGCGGATTCGAGAAGGTCGGTGTCCTCGGCCTGGGCACGATGGGCGCCGGGATCGCCCAGCTGGCAGCGCAGGCGGGCTATGCAGTCACGGTCTTGGAGACCGACCAGGAGCGGGTCGACGTCGGGATGCAGCGGATGGCCGACTTCCTGCAGGGAGGCGTCGAGCGGGGCAAGCTCACCGCACAGGACCGCGGCGACACTCTCGCTCGGGTGCGCGGCGTGACCGACGTCGCAGAGCTGGCCGGCGCGGACCTCGTGATCGAGGCGGTGACCGAGCGGGTCGAGGTCAAGCAGGAGCTGCTCGCGCGAGTGTCGGGAGTCCTGGACCCGGCCGCGGTGCTGGCGACCAACACCTCGGCTCTCTCGGTGACAGAACTGGCCAACAGCGTGAGCGAGCCCGAGCGCTTCGCCGGCCTGCACTTCTTCAACCCGGCCCCGGTGATGAAGGTGGTGGAGGTGGTTCGAGCCCTGCGCACCTCAGCTGCAACGTTGGAGCGTCTCTCGGGCTTCGTCACCGCGATCGGCAAGGAGCCCGTGGAGGTCAAGGACCGGCCCGGGTTCCTGGTCAACTGGCTCCTGATCCCCTATCTCAACGACGTGATCCAGGCCTACGACGAGGAGCTGGCGACCGCCGAGGACATCGACCTCGCGGTCAAGCTCGGACTCGGGCACAAGCTCGGTCCTCTGGAGCTGTTGGACCTGATCGGTCTGGACGTGCATGACCACGTCTCCGACCATGCCTATCAGGCCACCTCGGATCGACAGTTCGCGTCGCCGCCGCTGCTCAAGCAGATGGTCGTCGGCGGCATGTACGGCAACAAGAACGGCGCAGGCTTCCGCAGCGGAGGCCGCGATGACTGACTACGAGGACATCCTAGTCGAGCGTCAGGACGCGGTGCTGGTCATTACGATCGACCGCGAAGACAAGGGCAACAAGCTCCGGACCCAGACCTGTCTCGAGCTGAGCGCCGTCTTGCAGAAGCTCCGCCTGGATGCGACGTTGCGGGCCGCGGTGCTCACCGGCGCGGGTCAGAAGTTCTTCTGCCTCGGGGGAGAGCACGACGCCACGACCTCCCAGGACTACGCCCAGGTGCTTCCGATCATCGACGTCTACCAGGCGATCGACACGGTGGCCAAGCCGGTGATCGCGGCGGTCAACGGATTCGCGGTCGGCGGCGGCAACGTGCTGCACAACGTGTGCGACCTCAGTATCGCCTCGCAGAGCGCGGTCTTCCGTCAGGTCGGTCCGCTGGTCGGAAGCTTCGACGCGGGCTATGGCACCTGGTACCTGGAGGACAGC
>CAZTHV010000329.1:0-3980 GCA_964613165.1 uncultured Marmoricola sp. | reverse complement strand
TTCTCCACCGAGAACTGGGCACGCTCGCCCGACGAGGTGCGCTTCCTGATGGGCTTCAACCGCGACGTGATCCGGCGCCGGCGCGACGAGCTCGACGAGCTCGGGGTCCGGGTGCGCTGGGCCGGCCGCGAGCCACGGCTGTGGCGCTCGGTCGTCAAGGAGCTGCGCGCGGCCGAGGAGCAGACCGCGGGCAACGACGTGCTCACGTTGACGATGTGCGTCAACTACGGCGGACGGGCCGAGCTGGCGGACGCCGCCCGGGACCTCGCCCGCGACGTCGCGGCGGGCCGCCTCGACCCGGCCAAGGTCGACCAGCGGGCCTTCGCCCGCTACCTCTACGTCCCCGAGGTCGCCGATGCCGACCTGGTGTGGCGTACGTCGGGGGAGGAGCGGCTGTCCAACTTCATGCTCTGGCAGGCGGCGTACGCCGAGCTGGTCTTCACCGACGTGCTCTGGCCCGACGTCGACCGTCGCCATCTCTGGCAGGCGATCGACACCTACGCGCGGCGCTCCCGCCGCTACGGCTCGGCCTGAGAGAGGACCTCGCCGAGGCGGCGTGAATTCATCTTTCCGACGATGAATTTAAGCCGCCTCGGTGCACGACGGCGGTGAGTTCCTGCCGCCTCGGCGAGCTACGTCATCGGGGCTGTGGATTGCGTCTGCGAACTCGCGCCCCGATGGGGCAGGGTCGCCGCATGCGTAGGACCTTTCTCGACCCGGGGCTCGCGTTGCTGGATGAGCGTTTCCCGCTGCCCCTGGATGCTCCCTTCACCACCCGAAGGGCAACAGCCGCGGGGGTGACGCCCAATGACCTCACCGTTCTCGTCACTCGAGGGCTCGTACGCCGCGTGCTGCAGGGTGTGTACGTCGTCGCGCAGCTGCCCGACTCCCTCGAACTGCGTGCTTCGGCTCTGTCGCTGGTCGTGCCGGCTCAGGCGGTCGTCACCGACCGGATCGCGGGATGGCTCCACGGAGCCGCGACGATCCTCTCCGCGGGCGATCACCTCACCACACCGCTGGTCTCGGCGTTCCACCGGACACGCGGTTGCCGTCTTCGCAACGATCTGACCCGGAGCGGGCAGAGGATGATGGACGACGACGACGTCATGGAGGTACACGGACTCGTCGTGACCACGCCCCTGCGTACCGCCTGCGACCTCGGTCGCCAGCCCAGTAGGGACGCGGCATTCGCCTGCATGTCGATGATGCTGGGCACTGGACTTGTGACCCGGGACGAGCTGGTCGAGGCGGCGGCCGGCTTCCGGGGCTATCGCTGGGTCCGGCAGCTGCGGGCGCTGGCGCCCCTGACCGATCACAGGCTGGAGTCCTACTACGAGGCGGTGACGATGTTGCGCTGGCTCGACTGCACGGACCTTCCGCGGCCACAACCGCAGCGGTCTGTGCCGGCTCCGGAGTCGGTGCGCGGAGGGGTCTACTACCTGGACCTGGGCGTCGATGAGATTCGGTTCGGTGTCGAGTACGACGGAGTGGAGTTCCATGGCCCCGAACGCGAAGAGCACGACCTGCGGCGGCGTCGCTGGATCACCGAGCAGCACGGCTGGGAGTTGCGTGTCGTGCGGAAGGCGAATCTGTACGGACCACAGCGCGATATCGAACAGCTGCTACGTGCCGGTGTCGCGGCTGCGCGCGCCCGCTTGAAGGACGCGCGTCGGATCGCTTCGTGAGCGGCGAGGCGGCGCATTCTTGCCGTCGTACGTCGTCGAGGCGGCGCGATTTCCTCGTCGGCCGGTGACTTTGCGCCGCCTCGGGGAGCGAACGAAGTGACTTTGCGCCGACTCGACATCCATACGCGTCAGCGTCAGCATCAGGCGCACGAGGGGCAGGTGCCGAAGATCTCGAGGGTGTGCGAGACGTCGGAGTAGCCGTGGTCGGCGGCCACCGAGCGGGTCCAGCGCTCCACCGCCGGGCCCTCGACCTCCACGGTGGCCCCGCAGGAGCGGCAGACCAGGTGGTGATGGTGGGTGTCGCTGCACCGCCGGTACGCCGCCTCGCCGGACTCGCCGCGGATCACATCGACCTCGCCGGCCTCGGCCATGGCCTGGAGCGCGCGGTACACCGTGGAGAGGCCGATCGTCGCGCCGCCGGCCCGGAGCGACTCGTGGACCTCCTGGGCGCTGCGGAAGTCCTCGAACCTGGCCAGCTCCTCGGTGATGGCCAGGCGCTGCCGGGTGGGCCGCGGAGCGCCGGTCTGACCGGCGCCGTCAGTGCTCGTCATAGTGGCCTCCGTGGACCGCATGGCGGTGGCCGTCGTGGATGTAGTCGACGTGGTCGCCGTGCTCGACGGCGAGGTGGCCGCAGCCGGGGCCGTGCTGGTGGCGGTGCGGCTCGTCGACGGTGGCGTGCTCGGGCGGATCGGGCATCTCGAAGGGGATCCGCGCCTTGCGCCGCGACCGGACCAGCGCTCCGACCGGCGCGGTGAGGGCGAACCCGACCAGCGCCACCAGCACGATGGTCGCGCCCGGGGGAGTGTCCACCACCGCGGCCGTGCCGACCCCGAAAACGGCGGCCAGCAGCCCGGCCGCCATCGCCGCGAGCATCGTCGCGCGGAAGCCGCGCGCGAACTGCTGCGCGGTCGCCACCGGGATCACCATCAGCGCGCTGACCAGCAGCAGGCCGACGGTGCGCATCGCCACGGTCACCGACACCGCCGCCAGGACCGCGATCAGCACGTTGTAGAAGCGCACCGGGAGCCCGAGGGTCCGGGCGAAGTCCTCGTCGTTGGCCACCGCGAACAGCTGGGGAAGCAGCCCCAGGGACAGACCCGCCACGACGGTGGCGAGGGCCACGGTCACCCAGACGTCGCCCGGCGCGATCGTCAGGATGGAGCCGAACAAGTAGCCCTGCAGCGCGATCACGCCGTCTCCGGCGACGGACACCAGGACGAGTCCGCCGGCGATGCCGCCATAGAAGAGGAGCGCCAGCGCGACGTCGCCCGATGCCTTCTCCCCGGCGCGGATCACCTCGATGAGCACGGCGCCGGCTATCGCGACCGCGATGGCGGTGAGGGTGGGAGAGGTCCTGGTGAGCAGCCCGAGCGCCACGCCGGTCACCGCGATGTGACCGATGCCGTCGCCGAGCAGGGAGAGCCGGCGCTGGACGAGGTAGGTGCCGACCGACGGAGCGGCCAGCCCGGTGAGTGCCGCGGCGAGGAGGGCACGCAGCATGAAGTCGGCGAAGATCACGGAGGTCACCGCAGCGTCCCCTTCTCCAGTGGGCCGGTGACGTCGGGCGCCACCGGCAGGTCCGCTGCCGGCTCGCAGTGGTCGGCGTGCGGCGCGGGATGCGGGGCCGGGCGGGAGACGCGGGGCAGCCCGTCGTAGGCGATGCGGCCCTCCCGGAGCACGACCGTGCGCTGGACGAGCCGGGCGAAGGGGCCGAGCTCGTGCAGCACCACGACGATGGTCGAGCCGCTGTCCACGAGCCGGGCGAGAGCGCCGGCGATGGCATCCTGGCTGACCAGGTCGACACCGGCGTTGGGCTCGTCGAGGAAGAACACGTCGGGCCCGCCGGCGAGCGCCCGTGCGATCAGGACGCGTTGCTGCTGTCCCCCGGAGAGGGTGGCGACCGGGTCGCGTGCCCGGTCGCCGAGGCCGACCACGTCGAGTGCCTCGGTCACCGCCGCCCGGTCGGCGCGCCCGGCCGGCACGAAGGGGCGCCGTCGGGCCAGTCGGCCCGATGCCACGACCTCGGCGACGGTGGCCGGCACGCCCTGGACGATGGGGGAGCGCTGCGGCACGTAGCCGATCCGCGCCCAGTCCGCGAAGTCGGCCAGCGGGCGGTCGAACAGCCGGACGTGGCCGGCCGAGAGAGGCCGGAGGCCGATGGCGGCCTTGACCAGGGTCGACTTGCCCGAGCCGTTCGCGCCGAGCAGCGCGACCACCTCACCGGAGGCGACCTCGAGATCGATGTCGCGCAGGATCGGCCGGCCGCCGAGCGTCACCGCTCCGCCGTGGATCGCG
>CAZTHV010000328.1:0-3991 GCA_964613165.1 uncultured Marmoricola sp. | reverse complement strand
CCCCTGTCCCTCCCGCCGAGCTGATGGTGGTCGGCGACGCGGACCAGTCGATCTATGCCTTCCGGGGCGCCAACATCCGCAACATCCTCGACTTCGAGCAGGACTTCCCCGACGCCGAGACGATCCTGCTGGAGCAGAACTACCGCTCCACCCAGACCATCCTCACCGCCGCCAACGCGGTGATCGGGCACAACACCGGCCGGACGCCGAAGAGCCTGTGGAGCGATGCCGGGCCCGGAGAGAGGATCGTCGGGTACGTCGGCGACGACGAGCGCGACGAGGCGCGGTTCGTCGCCGAGGAGATCGACCGGCTCACCGACAGCGGTGACGCCCGGGCCGGTGACGTGGCGATCTTCTACCGCACCAATGCCCAGTCCCGGGTGTTCGAGGAGGTCTTCGTCCGGGTCGGCATGCCGTACAAGGTGGTCGGCGGCGTTCGCTTCTACGAGCGCCGCGAGGTCCGCGACGCCCTGGCCTACCTGCGCACCCTGGCCAATCCGGCCGACCAGGTCTCGCTGCGCCGGATCCTGAACACACCCAAGCGCGGCATCGGCGACCGGGCCGAGGCCTGTGTCGACGCGTTCGCGGCCCGGGAGCAGATCACCTTCTGGGAGGCGCTCCGGCGCGCGGACGAGGCGCCCGGGATCGTCAGTCGGTCGCTCAACGCGATCCGTGGGTTCGTCGAGCTGATCGAGCAGCTGCAGTCGATGGTCGAGGCCGGCGAGAGGGTCGACGTCGTCCTGGAGCAGACGCTGACGCTGAGCGGCTATCTCAAGGAGCTGGAGGACTCCGAGGACCCGCAGGACGAGACCCGGGTGGAGAACCTCGCCGAGCTGGTCGCGGTCGCCCGTGAGTTCTCCGACGACCCCGTGCTCGGGCCGAGCGCCGACCCGGCGGCCCGCGAGATGGCAGAGCTGGGACAGGAGCCGGAGGAGCCGGAGGTCCCCGGTCTCTCCGACTTCCTGGAGCGGGTCGCCCTGGTGGCCGACGCCGACGAGATCCCCGACAAGCCTGGCCGTGATGACGAGCCTGGCGGTGACGGGGGCAAGGACGGCGCCACCGGTGCCGACAACGGCGTGGTCACCCTGATGACACTGCACACCGCCAAGGGCCTGGAGTTCCCGGTGGTCTTCCTGACCGGGTTGGAGGACGGGATCTTCCCGCACCAGCGGTCGCTGGGCGACAAGCCGGAGCTGGAGGAGGAGCGCCGGCTGGCGTACGTCGGCCTCACCCGTGCCCAGCGCCGGCTCTACGTCTCCCGGGCGATCGTCCGCTCGGCCTGGGGCGCGCCCGCGCACAACCCGGCCTCGCGGTTCCTCGACGAGCTGCCGGCCGACCTGCTCGACTGGCGGCGCACGGCGGCCGAGCAGACCTCCTGGACCCGGCCCGACCTGTCCAGCTCCTCGGCTGCCGCTCCCGCTTTCGCCGGCGCCTTCTCCAACGAGAGTCTCACCGGTCGCGGTCGCTCCCAGATGCTGAGCCGGTTCTCCAGTGCCTCGGCCCGCGCCGACGCCGCGAGCAAGGCCAAGGCGGGCCGGGAGGTCCCGAGCCTCGCCCCCGGCGACCGGGTGCAGCACGACTCGTTCGGCCTCGGCACGGTGATCACGGTCCAGGGCGCCGGCGACAATGCGGTCGCCTCGATCGACTTCGGCAGCGAGGGCGTCAAGCGCCTGCTGCTGCGGTACGCCCCGGTCGAGAAGCTCTAGGCTGAGAAACCCTGAGGTCGAGAGGCTCCGAGGTCGAGAGGCTCTGAGGAGCACCGAGGCGCTCGCGGGACCTGCTAGGGGGTGACCCGGTGGTAGAGGAACGCGGGGTAGGGGTCGACCGGGTCGCCGCCGCCGGGACGGACCTCGATGTGCAGGTGCGGCCCGGTGGTGTTGCCGGTGCTGCCGACCTCGCCGATCTGGTGGCCCTGGATGACCTTGTCGCCGACACTGACGTTGATTGAGTTCTGGTGGCAGTACCAGATCTCGGTGCCGTCCGGCAGCGTCTGGATGGTCTTGTTGCCGTAGGCCCCGTCGTACCCGGTCTCGGTGATCACGCCGTTGGCGACCGCGTAGATCGGGGTGCCGACGTGAGCGGCGAAGTCCAGACCGGTGTGCCCGTGCGACCACAGTCCGCTCGACCAGCCGAAGCGGGCGGTGAGGTGGTAGCCGACGGTGGGCAGCACCCAGCGGTTCTTGGCGATCTCGCCCCCGCGCTTCTCCGCCGATGCCGCCAGTGAGGCGAGCCTGGCGTTGCGCTGCTGGGACTGCTCCTCCGCGGCGGCCTTGAGGTCCTGGTCGGCTGCGTCCTGCAGCGCCTGGCGCGCGGAGTCGCGGCTGATGGCCTTGGCGCGAGAGTCGCGATCGGTGAAGCCGATCGCGTCGGTGCCGGTCAGATTGCTGGCCGCGCTGCCGGCGGAGAGCTGGAGACCGGCGGGGCCCGGGAGGGTGCCGCCACCCATGCCGATGGCGCCTCCGGCGGCGGCCACGAGAGCGACGGCGCCGACCATGGTCGGCAGGGCCGGGACCTTGATCAGCGGTGAGGAGGCCGACTGGGCGCGGCGCTTCGGAGCCGGCTGGGCACGTCGCTTGGGCGCGGGCTCTGCGTCTCGCTTGGGCGCGGACTCTGCGTCTCGCTTGGGCGCGGGCCGGGCTGCCGCCGAGGGCTGGGAGACCGACTCGGCGCGGCGTACCTCGCGACGCACGCCCGGCTCGGCCTTGCGCCGGCCGCCGCCAGACGTGCTGCCCGTCTTCTCGGCCCGGACGACAGGAGTGCTGGGCGGTACGGACGTCCTGGGCGAGATGGTGTCGGGGGGCACGTCGGCGCGACGCTTGGGCCGGTATTCCTGGTGTCCCGAGGGCGTGACCGGGGTCTCCTCGCCCGTGAGCCGCTTGCGGCTCCGGCGATCTGCCCGGTGGTTGCCCATTCGTCCTCTGCCCGGTCGGCGTCTGTTCACCTGGTCGTTGTTCACCCGGTCGTTGTTCACCGGTCGTCGTGCATCCGAGTCGTTTCCCGGTGTGCGCGCGAGTACGGCAGTACCCGAGCGCACGGGTGCGCGGTGATCCGGGGAACCGCCCTCCAAGGTGAGTCCGACGTACCACCGCAGCGGCCCCGACCATAACGGAACGGTCACGGTGAGGGAAACACCGGGTGTCTCACGGCGTGGGATCGGGCCGGAACCGGCCCGTGAATCAGGCGTGGAAACCGACCTGGGTCAGTGGCCGTGGCGGGGAGCGGGCTGGACCGGCCCGACGGGTGTCCACGGACGCCCCCGTGTCACAAAGGTGTCCGGGACGGGTTTAGGGTCGGCGGTGCTCAATCTTTCGCACGAGTAGCTTTCCGCACCGAGTTGGGCACCGAGTAGGCATCGAGTAGGTAGACACCGAGTAGGACGGGTGAACCGTGGATTTGATGGAGTACCAAGCGAAGGAGCTCTTCGCCAAGCATGGGGTGGCCACCACCCTCGGTGTCGTCGTGGAGACCGCCGAGGACGCGAGGGCGGCCGCCGAGCGGATCGGCGGGGTCACCGTCATCAAGGCGCAGGTCAAGGCCGGAGGTCGCGGCAAGGCCGGTGGCGTGAAGCTCGCCAAGACGCCCGAGGAGGCCTTCCAGCACGCCTCGGCGATCCTCGGCATGGAGATCAAGGGGCTCACCGTCCACCGAGTGCTGGTCACGCCGGCCACCCCGCCGGTCGAGGAGTACTACTTCTCCTTCCTGCTCGACCGTGCCAACCGCTCCCACCTGTGCATCGCCTCGGTCGAGGGCGGCGTCGAGATCGAGGAGGTCGCCAAGACCAACCCCGAGGCCGTCCGCAAGATCGCCGTCAACGCCCTGGAGGGCGTGACGCCGGAGAAGGCGGCGGCGATCGTCGACGAGGCGAAGTTCCCGGCGCCGCTGCGCGACCAGGCGATCGAGCTGGTCCAGCGGCTCTGGCAGGTGTACGTCGAGGAGGACGCGACCCTGGTCGAGGTCAACCCACTGGCCCGCCTGGAGGGCGACCGACTGG
>CAZTHV010000327.1:3570-4006 GCA_964613165.1 uncultured Marmoricola sp. | reverse complement strand
GGGCACGGGCCGCGCTGGAGATCCGCGCGGAGCTGCCGGCCGGCTCCGACCCGGCGGTCTCCCTGGGCGTGCCGACCTGGTTCTACGGCCACGAGCCGCCGAACGCCTTCGCAACCGTCGTCGCCAAGTACTTCCGCAACGCCCTCCGCGAGGACATGCTGCTGACCCTGTGCCGCGGTGGCGTCGTCTTCCTGCCGGGCGCCGCCGGCACCGTGCAGGAGATCTTCCAGGCGGCGTGTGGCAACTACTACGCCGATGCCGGCGACGTCGTCCCGCTGGTGTTCGTCGGCCGGGACCATTGGACGCGAGAGCTGCCCGTGTGGCCGCTGGTCCGCTCCCTGGCCGCCGAAGGTGCGCTCGACGCACGCCTGCACCTCGTCGACGACACCGAGGAGGTACTGCCCCTGCTACTGCGGGAGGGTCACCGCTGACTCGT
>CAZTHV010000327.1:0-3560 GCA_964613165.1 uncultured Marmoricola sp. | reverse complement strand
CCTCGTCGGGGCGACGCAACGCCCAGGGCTCGAGCCGCCGGTATCCCCTGACCGCCGTACGACGGGTCCGGCGCAGCCTGAACGCCTCGTCGTCGGCCAGCTGTTCGGCCAGCTCCTTGTCGACCAGGACCCGCCCGGGCCGAGCCAGTGAGGTCAGCCGGGCCGCGATGTTGACCGTCGGGCCGAACACGTCGCCGAGGCGGTTGAGCACCGGCCCCCAGGAGGCGCCCACCCTCAGCTCGGGGAAGTCCTCGTCCTCCAGATGGCCCTCGACCAGTCGCAGCGCGATCGCGGCCGCGTCATGCGGGGTGTCGGCGGCGTAGAGCACCTCGTCGCCGATGGTCTTGATGATCCGGCCACCCTGCTGGGTGATGATCGTCAGCGCCCGGGCCTCGAACTGGTCGACCAGCCAGGTGAGCTCCTCCTGGCTCAGCGACCGGCTCTGCCGGGTGTAGCCGACGATGTCGGCGAAGCCGATTCCCTGCTCGGGGGCATCGTCGTCGCCGGCGGGCGGGGCGAGCAGCAGTCGGGCGGCCGCGTTGAGCACGTGGCGCCGCCAGACGTAGCTCTGCACCTCCTCGATCAGCGGAACGACCTCGGCGATCACCTCGGCCACCTGGTCCAGGTCCATCTCCCGCGGATCGACGGTCTGCCCAAGCAGGTCCAGCTGCCACTCGGCGAGCCGGGCGAAGCTGCGCCCCAGCGTCCGGATCATCGCGCTCTCGTCGTCATCGTCGACGAGGCCGAGCTCGTGCAGCCGCTGGGTCAGCCGCATCGCCTCGAGGTCGCGTGCGGTGAAGGCGACCTCGTCGTCGTCGACGGCGGTGAACCCCAGCGAGCGCCACCGCCGCCGGGTGGTCTCCATGTCGATGCCGACGTCCTTGGCGATCTGCGGACCGGTGAGTGTGGGCCCGCTGCCCAGGAGATAGACCTCCAGCAGGTCGATGAGCTGCTGCGAGTCGGGTTGCTGCCCGTCGTCCTGGGCCATCACGCCTCCACGCCGCCATGGCTTTCCATCACCCGGACATCTTGACAGGCCGGGCTGCGGCTCGTGGCCCGGACAGACCTGGAGCCGCGCCTCACGCCGTGATGAGATCCGGCCCTCGCGCCTCCACGGCCCCAAGTCCGGGGCTGATCCTGCGAGGATGCGGGCATCCCCGTGGGGAACGAATCGGCGGTTCCGCACCGGTCCCGACTTCCGGCCGGGCTGGATTCCCGTTACTCCTTGGCGGCCAGCTGGCCGCAGGCGCCGTCGATCTCCCGGCCGCGGGTGTCACGCACTGTCGTGGGGACGCCGGCGGCTTCGAGCCGGCGTACGAACTCACGCTCGTCGGCCGGGTCCGACGCCGTCCACTTGGACCCCTCGATCGGGTTCAGCGGGATCAGATTGACGTGGACCCAGCCCCAGTCGCCGTAGGACTTCAGCACCTCGGCCAGCAGGTCGGCGCGCCATGCCTGGTCGTTGATGCCCTTCATCATGGCGTACTCGATGGAGACGCGACGGCCGGTGGCCTTGGCGTACTCCCAGGCGGCCTCGACCGTCTCGTGGACCTTCCACCGGGTGTTGACCGGCACCAGCTCGTCGCGCAGCTCGTCGTCGGGGGCATGCAGGCTCAGCGCCAGGGTGACCGGGATGCCCTCGGTCGCCAGTTGCCTCATCCGCGGGACCAGGCCGACCGTGCTGACGGTGATCCCGCGCGCCGACATGCCCAGCCCCTCAGGGGCCGGTGCGGTGAGCCGGCGGACGGCACCGATGACGGCCTTGTAGTTGGCCATCGGCTCGCCCATGCCCATGAAGACGACATTTGAAATGCGCTGTGACGCGGCCCCGTCGACATTCGGCACCTCGCCACGGGCCAGCGAGCGGGCGCCGGCGACGACCTGCTCGACGATCTCGGCGGCAGACATGTTGCGCTGCAGCCCGCCCTGGCCGGTGGCACAGAAGGGACAGGCCATCCCGCAACCGGCCTGACTGGAGACGCAGATGGTGGTTCGGCCGGGATAGCGCATCAGCACCGACTCCACCAAGGCGCCGTCGAAGAGCCGCCACAGCGTCTTGCGGGTGGTCCCGCGATCGGCCTCCATCGTGCGGAGTGGGGTCATCAGCTCGGGCAGCAGCCCGGCGACCAGCTCCTCGCGCTGCGAGGCCGGCAGGTCGGTCATCTCGGCGGGGTCGTCGACCAGCCGCGAGAAGTAGTGGTTCGAGAGCTGGGTGGCCCGGAACCCCGGCAGGCCCAGCTCCTCCAGCCGGGCCTTGCGCTCGGCGAGGCTGAGGTCGGCCAGGTGCGCCGGCGGCTTGCCCCGGCCCCGGGCCGCCTCGAAGACCAGCGGGAGGGTCTTGATCGGCTCGTTCATGACCGGCCGATTCTCCCATCTCGAGACGTTGAGACCGAATCGGTCGCGTCAGGAGAGCGCATCCCCACACGGCAGGACGCAAATCCCGGCTCGTTGTCCAGTTCGACGACGGTGCCGCGACCCACCGAACATGCGGCCGACGCGACGCCACCCGGACGTTAGAAGACCGCGTAGTGGAGCAGCAGCCAGATCGGGGCGATCGTGGCCAGCAGCGAGTCCAGGCGGTCCATCAGGCCACCGTGGCCGGGGATGATCTGGCTCATGTCCTTGACACCGAGGTCTCGCTTCATCACCGACTCGACCAGGTCGCCGAGCGTGGCCATCGCCACGGCGATCGCGCCCAGGGCAACCCCGACCCACCAGTCGCCATCGAGCAGCCAGACAACCAGGCCGACACCCGCCGCGACGCAGAAGAGCAACGAGCCGGCGAAGCCCTCCCAGGACTTCTTCGGCGAGATCACCGGCGCCATCGGGTGCTTGCCGAACAGGACGCCCACGGCGTACCCGCCGATGTCGGAGGCGATGGTGACCAGGATGAAGACGAGGATGCCCTTGACCCCGTCGTCGAGCGTCCCGCTCTCGATGCCGCGCCCGCTCCAGTCGCCGCCCTCGGCCAGCATCAGCGCCACGAACGAGCCGAGGAAGGGCACGTAGATCAGTGTGAAGACGGCCGCCGAGGCGTTGCGGACGAATCCGTCCACGCCGCGGCGCAGCAGCCACAGCATGATCACCAGGGCACTGACGGCCGTGGCGGTGACCAGCGCGTCGGCCCCCCACAGGTAGGCCACGACGACCATGACGACGCCGCCGGCCATCACCGGCTGCTCGGGGATGTCGATCCCCTTGGCGGCGAGACCGCGGTGCAGCTCCCAGACCGCGACCACGACGGCCGCGGCGACCACGACCATGAACGCGGCCTTCCAGATCAGCAGCGAGGCGCCGACCAGGGCGAGCAGGACGACCGCCGAGCCGACCGCCGCCGGCAGGTTGCGCCCGGCCCGACCGTGGTCCTTCTGCCGCGCAGCCGCGTCTGGAGTCGTCATCGCGATGGTGCCGGGGCTGCTCAGACCTCGAGCAGCTCGGCCTCCTTGTTCTTGAGCAGCTCGTCGATCGTGTCGGTGTGCTTCTTGGTGATGCCGTCCAGCCGCTTCTCGGCGCCGGTGACGTCGTCCTTGCCGACCTCGCCGTCCTTCTCCTGCCGCTCC
>CAZTHV010000326.1:0-4007 GCA_964613165.1 uncultured Marmoricola sp. | reverse complement strand
GTTCGCCCGGCGGGAGCGGTTCCGGATCCGCGAGCTGCTCGGCAGGCCGGCGCCCATGCCGGCGTACCTCTGCCCGAGCCGCTCCGACGGCTGGGTCCGCCGCATCCTGGTGCCGTTGCGCGACCCGCAGTCGTGGCTCGACATCGCCTGGTGCGTCTTCGGCTTCGTCACCGGACTGGTCGCCTTCGTGGTGACGCTGGCCTGGTGGGCGATGGTGCTCAACGGGCTGACCTACTGGTTCTGGTCGCGGTTCCTGCCCGAGGGCGACGACAACACCACGCTGGCCGAGCTGATCGGGCTCGGCGACAGCCGTGGGGCGGATGTCCTCGTCCACACCGCGGTCGGCGTGCTGGCGGTCGTGACGCTCCCGCTCGTGGTTCGGCTGGTCGTGCTGATCCACGGTGGTCTGGCCCGGCTGCTGCTCTCCAGTCGGGCTGAGCTGCAGCAGGAGGTGACCCGGATCCAGGGCTCCCGCGACGCTGCCCGCGCGGCCGAGGCCGGCGCGCTGCGGCGTCTGGAGCGGGACATCCACGACGGTCCGCAGCAGCGCCTGGTGCGGCTGTCGATGGACCTCGGCCGGGCCCGCAAGCAGTTCGACCAGGACCCCGAGCAGGCGCGCGAGGCGCTCGACGCCGCGCTCGTGCAGGCCCGTGCAACGGTCGACGAGCTGCGCTCGCTCTCCCGTGGGATCGCTCCGCCCGTCCTGGTCGACCGCGGTCTCCGTGCCGCGCTGGAGGAGCTGGCCGCGCGCTCGCCGGTCCCCGTCGAGGTGTACGCCGACCTGCCCGCCGAGCTGCCTCCGCACGTCGAGACCGCCGCCTACTTCGTGGTCTCCGAGGCGCTGACCAACGTGGCCAAGCACAGTGGCGCGCGGTCGGTCAGCGTGGCGGCCAGCGAGGCCGACGGCAGCCTCCTGGTCGAGGTGGCCGACGACGGCGTCGGCGGCGCGCATCCCGGCAAGGGCCAGGGACTGGCCGGCCTGGAGCAGCGGGTGCGCGGTGTGGACGGCACACTGGTGGTGACCTCCCCCGAAGGGGGGCCGACGATCGTCCGAGCGGAGATCCCATGCGTGTCGTGATCGCCGACGACTCGCTGCTCCTGCGCGAGGGACTCCAGCTGCTGCTGGCCGAGGCCGGCCACGAGGTGGTCGCCTCCGCCGGCGACGGCCCCGGGCTCGTCGAGGCCGCGCTGGCCGAGCGGCCGGACGTCTGCGTGGTCGACGTACGCATGCCGCCGACGCACACCGACGAGGGGCTGCGCGCCGCGGTCGAGGTGCGGCGTACCTGGCCCGAGGCGGCGGTCATGGTGCTCTCGCAGTACGTCGAGCTGTCCTACGCAGAGGAGCTGCTCGGCGCCGGCTCGGGCGGCACGGGCTATCTCCTCAAGGACCGGGTCAGCGACATCGACGACTTCCTCGGCGCGCTCGACCGGGTGGCCGCCGGGGGGACCGCGCTCGACCCGCTGGTGGTGAGCCAGCTGATGGGCCGTCGGCGCGACCCGCTGGAGGCGCTGACGCCGCGGGAGCGGGAGGTGCTCGGGCTGATGGCCCAGGGCCAGTCAAACGCCTCGGTCGCCGAGGAGCTCTCGCTCAGCCTCGGCGGGGTGGAGAAGCACACCCAGCGGATCTTCGCCAAGCTCGGGCTGGTGCCCGACGACACCCAGCACCGGCGGGTGCTGGCCGTGCTGGAGTACCTGCGCCGGGGCTGATCGGAAAGTGGTCTACCTCGCCGCACCGGAACGAATGACATCGATGTTGTTCTCACCTAGGATGTGCCCATGGCCGCCAGTCATGCACCCGCGTTCGGCAGCTCCGACGAGACCTCGCTCTCGGAGCGCGATTGCGCCATCCTCGCCTTCGAGCGTCAGTGGTGGAAGTACGCCGGCGCCAAGGAGAGCGCGGTCCGCGAGCAGTTCGACATGAGCTCCACGCGGTACTACCAGGTGCTCAACGCGCTCATCGACCGGCCCGAGGCGCTCGCCCACGACCCGCTGCTGGTCCGCCGGCTGCGCCGGCTGCGTGCGGCGCGGCAGCGGCAGCGCTCGGCGCGCCGCCTCGGCTTCGAGGTCTGAGACCTAGTGGTCCTGCCCGCCCGGCTGACCGTGCTGAGCATCTCGCTGATCGCTCTGGCGGCGCTGGCGTTCGTGGCCACCCAGCCCGGCGACGGGCGTCCTGACGTCGTGACCCCGGTCGTCGCGACGCCGTCGGAGCCGCCCGCCCCGGTGGTGACCGCTGCTCCGCCGCTGCGTCCGGCGGTCAAGCGCAAGACCGTCTACGTCGAGGTCTACAACAACTCCAACATCAAGGGCCTGGCCGGCAAGGTCGCCGGGCGCGCCCAGGCGCTGGGCTGGAACGTCGTCGGCTCGGACAACTGGTACGGCACCGTCGACGCCAGCACGGTCTACTTCCCGGCCAAGCTGAAGCGGGCGGCGCAGGTGCTGGCCAAGGATCTGGACATCGGCCGGACCAAGCCGGCCATCGCGCCGATGCGGATGGACCGGCTCACCGTGATCCTCACCGGCGACCGGCGCTGCTCCACCGCTGACCCACCCCGGACCCACCCCTGACCCACACAGCCGGTTCCGGTCCGGCATCTGGTTGGCTGGCTGGATGGACTTCTGCTCGGCGGACGGTGCCGCGGCGTACGACGCCGTCGTGCGCGAGGCCGCGGGGCTGCTGGTCTGCCTGGACTTCGACGGCACGCTCGCGCCCATCGTCGAGGACCCCACGGCGGCCCGGATCCACCCCGACGCCGGCGGTGTGCTGGAGGACCTGGTGGCGCGGGTGCGCGCGGTCGCGGTCGTCACCGGCCGGCCAGCCCGGCAGGCGCTCGCCCTGGGTGGCCTGGACGAGATCGGCGATCGGATCGACGCCGCGGGGCACGACCTGGTCGTGCTCGGGCAGTACGGCCTGGAGCGGTGGAGCCTGACCGACCGCCGCGTGGTCTCCCCGCCGCCGCCGGCCGGACTCGCGAGTCTGCTCAGCGAGCTGCCCCGGCTGCTGCGCGAGGCGGACGCGACCAGCGCCTGGGTGGAGGAGAAGGGCATCGCCGTGGCGGTGCACACCCGGCGGATGCCCGATCCCCGGGCGGCCTACGACCGCATCCTGCCGGTGCTCGTGGCGGCGGCGGCGCGGCGCGGTCTGGCCGTGGAGCCCGGGCGACTCGTGGTCGAGGTGCGCTCGACCGGCATGGACAAGGGACGGGCGGTTCGCGGCCTGGTCGAGGAGTTCGGCGCCCGCGCCGTGGTCTTCGTCGGGGACGACCGTGGCGACGTACCCGCCTTCGAGACCGTACGCGACCTCCGCTCCAGCGGCCTCCCCGGACTCGCCGTCTGCTCCGGCTCGGAGGAGGAGCCCGTCCTCCGCGACCTCGCCGACCTCGTCGTCCCCGGCCCGGCCGGCGTCATGGCCTTCCTCCGCGACCTCGCCGCCGCCCTCGGCTGATCTCAGAGGCCGGAACCGGCTCGTCCGAATGGCGGACATGATGTGCACATGCTGAGACGGTTCCCTACGCTGGTGTGCAGCTCATCGAGAGGGGCAGAGGGATACGGCCCGCTGAAGCCCCGGCAACCGCCACGTGAGCCTCCTGATCCAGATCGGGATTCGCGTGGAAACGGTGCCAAATCCGTCCTGTGCCGAGAGCCGGCGTGGGGAAGATGAGAAGGAGGCCTCCTTGAGCATCGTGGCAGACGCACCGACGACCAGCCCCACCACGCCCGGACTCCGCGACGGCGCCTTCGGCAATGCGACCGGACTGTCCTGTCGGGAGTGTGGCGCCGCCCAGCCGCTGGGTCCCTTCTATGCCTGTCCGGAGTGCTTCGGACCCCTCGAGGTCGCCTACGACTTCCCGCGGGTGACCCGTGAGGAGATCGCCGCCGGCCCGCGCAACATCTGGCGCTACAAGGCGCTGCTCCCGGTGCCGGCCGACATCGAGGAGAGCCCCAACACCGAGCCCGGCTTCACCCGGCTGCTGCGCGCCGGCAATCTCGGCCGCGAGCTCGGCATCGAC
>CAZTHV010000325.1:0-4008 GCA_964613165.1 uncultured Marmoricola sp. | reverse complement strand
TCGCCGCCACGGCCAACGCCGTCCGCCTGGTCGGCGCCGAGCCGGTGTTCGCCGACATCCTTCCGGACACCTTCGACATCGACCCTGCGGCGGTCCGGGCGCTGGTCGGCCCGAAGACGGCGGCGATCATGCCGGTGCATCTCTACGGGCTGCCCGCGGACATGCCGGCGATCACCGAGATCGCCGAGCAGCACGGGCTGGTGGTCGTCGAGGACGCCGCCCAGGCCCACGACGCCGGCATCGGCGACCGGCCGGTGGGCGCGTGGGGCAACACCGGCTGCTTCAGCTTCTACCCGACCAAGAACATGCACTCCCTGGAGGGAGGCATGGTCACCGCCGCCGACGCCGAGGTGGCACGCACCCTGCGGCTGCTGCGCAACCAGGGCATGGAGCAGCGCTACGCCAACGAGATCGTCGGCTCCAACGTGCGGCTGACCGACGTCGCCGCGGCGATCGGGCGGACCCAGCTGGCCAAGCTGCCGGCGTGGACCGAGCAGCGCCGGGCCAACGCCCAGGCGCTCGACGCCGGTCTGAAGGGCGTCACGACGCCGTTCGTCCCCGAGGGCTACCGGCACGTCTACCACCAGTACACGATCCGCGTGCCCGAGCACCGCGACGCCCTCCAGGCGGCACTGGGCGAGCGCGGGGTGGGCAGCGCGACCTACTATCCGACGCCGATCCACCGGCTCAAGCCGTTCCTCGGCGCCGACGGCAACCCCGATCCGCGCTGGGACCTCCCGCAGACCGAGCTGGCCGCCCGGGAGGCGCTCTCGCTGCCGGTGTACCCGACGTTGACGGCCGAGGAGCTGCAGCGGGTGATCGACGCCGTCAACGAGGCGTGGGAGAGCCTCGCGTGAGCGCGGCGTCCTCGGTCTCCTCATCGGGCCGGCCGCTCCGGGCCGGAATGGTCGGCGTGGGTGCCATGGGTCGCAACCATCTGCGGGTCCTCGGTCTGCTGGAGGGCGTGGAGCTCGTCGGCGCCTTCGACCCGGGCGCACCGGGTGAGTACGCCGCGCCGGGGGTGCCGCTGTTCGGCTCGCTCGACGAGCTGGTCGCCGCCGGCGTCGACTACGTCGTCGTGGCCGCGCCCACCGGTCTGCACGAGGAGATCGGCCTGGCCCTCGCCGAGGCGGGCGTCTGCGCCCTCATCGAGAAGCCGCTGGCCCACTCGGTCGAGGCCGCCCAGCGGCTCGTGGAGGCCTTCGAGGCCCGCTCGCTGGTGGCCGGCGTCGGCCACATCGAGCGCTACAACCCCGCTCTGCAGAGCCTGCGCGCGCGGCTCGCGGACGGGGAGCTGGGCGAGGTCTACCAGGTGGTGACCCGGCGCCAGGGGCCGTTCCCGGCCCGCATCGCCGACGTCGGCGTGGTCAAGGACCTGGCCACGCACGACATCGATCTCACCGCCTGGGTGACCGGCCAGCCGTACACGTCGGTCTCGGCGCGCACCGCGCGCAAGAGCGGGCGCGAGCACGAGGACATGGTGGTCGTGGTCGGCGAGCTCGCCGACGGCACCGTGGTCAACCACCTGGTCAACTGGCTCAGCCCGCTCAAGGAGCGCTCCACGGTCGTCACCGGCGAGAAGGGCTGCTTCGTCGCGGACACCCTCACCGCGGACCTCACCTTCTACGCCAACGGCGCCGTGACCAGCGAGTGGGAGGCGGTGCGCAACTTCCGTGGTGTCGCCGAGGGCGACATGACCCGCTTCGCGATCGCCAAGCGCGAGCCGCTGCTGGTCGAGCACGAGCGCTTCCGCGACGCCGTGGCCGGCGTCGGGGACGACATCGTGACGATGCGACAGGGACTGCGCACGGTCGAGGTCTCCGCCGCGGTCCTCGACTCGGCGAACTCCGGCGGGACGGTCCAGGTCGGTCCGTGACCACGGACCGCGCCGTCGACGTCACGGTCATCGTTCCGGTCTACAACACGGTCTCCTACCTCCCCCGGTGCCTGGACTCGCTGGTGAGCCAGAGCATCGGTACCGCCGCGATGCAGGTGGTGGCGGTCGACGACGGGTCGACCGACGGCAGCGGTGAGCTGCTCGACGAGTACGCCGAGCGCCATCCGGATCTCTTCGTGGTGCGTCATCAGCCGAACTCCGGCGGGCCGGCGCGGCCGTGCAACGTCGCGCTGGAGCACGCGACCGGGCGCTACGTGTTCTTCCTCGGCTCCGACGACCATCTCGGTCTCGAGGCGCTGGAGCGGATGGTCGCCAAGGCGGACGAGTGGGGCTCCGACGTGGTCTGCGTCAAGCTCGTCGGCACCAATGACCGGGAGATCGGTCACGAGCTGTTCCGGGAGAACGACCCCGACATCGGCTTCCCCGACCAGCGTCCCTACCTGACCGCCAACACCAAGCTCTTCCGCCGCTCGGTGCTCGAGGAGCACCACGTGCGCTACCAGGAAGACATCCTGATCGCCAGCGACCAGACCTTCACCATCGAGGCGATGTACCGCTCCGGGCGCATCTCGGTGCTCGGCGACTACGACTACTACTACGCGGTGTTGCGGCCCGAGGGCGGCAACGTCATGTACAGCGGCGGTTGGCGCGACCGGCTCGACGCGATCGAGAAGACGATGGCCTACGTCGCCACGCTGATCGCCGAGCCCGGCGTACGCGACGCGGTGCTGGTCCGCCACCTCCGCTGGGAGTACGCCGCCCGGCTGGCGAGCCTCGACGACTACGGCGACGACGTTCCCGAGCTGGTCGCGCGCACCCGGGCTGCCATCCAGACCTACGCCACCCCGGGGTTGAGGCGGCTGCTGCCCGTCGCGGCCCGGCTACGGCTGCACTACGCCGACGCCGGCGATCTCGGCGCGCTGCGGACGCTCAACGGCTTCGACGAGGCCGGCGGACTCCCGGCGGTGGTCGTCCGCGGAGACCGGGTCCATCTCGCCTACCCTGGCTTCGAGGAGCCCGGCGGCTACCCCGACGACGTGTTCGAGCTGACCCACGAGGTCGCCCGGGCGAGGTTCGCCGCGCGCCTCGAGGTGACCGGACTCGAGTGGGAGGCAGCGAGCCTGACCGTGTCGGTGCGAAGCCTGCTCACCCCGGAGAGCGTGGAGTCCTTGGAGGCCTTCGTCAGACGCCGGGTCCCGCGGGGGGACGAGGTCACCCCGCGGGCCGAGTTCCTCGGAGCCCTGCCCGGCGGTGACGGGACCGACTTCCGGGTCCGGGTGGACTGCGGGCCGGTGCTCGATCCGGTCGCCGAGGTCAGTCGCTGGATCGTGGGCGTGCGACCGCGCGGGCTCGCGGACCTCGAGCCGTGGCCGTTGCCCTCGGAGCTGGAGGCGACCACTACGGTGAGGTCCGGCACAGTGAGCTACGAGCTGTCGGCAGGTGCTACCGCGAACGGCCGGCTGGTCGTCGTGGTCGAGCCCCAGCCGCCCACCACACTGGCCGAGAGGCTGTCGAGAAAGGTACGTCGGTGGACATCTGCGTAGTCGCTCTGGGCAAGATCGGCCTGCCCTTGGCGGTCCAGTTCGCCAGCAAGGGGCACCGAGTCATCGGCGCCGACGTGAACCAGGCGCTGGTCGACGAGGTCAACCGGGGCGGGGAGCCCTTCCCGGGCGAGGCCGATCTGGGCGTCAAGCTCAAGGAGGCCGTCGAGGCCGGGCTGCTGACCGCGACGACCGACACCGCCGACGCGGTCTCGCGCAGCGAGGCGGTCGTGCTGGTGGTGCCGCTGTTCGTCGACGCCGAGGGCATCCCCGACTTCGCGTGGATGGACGCCGCCACCCAGGCGGTGGCCAAGGGCCTGCGGCCGGGCACGCTGGTCAGCCACGAGACCACGCTGCCCGTGGGCACCACCCGCAATCGGTGGGCGCCGATGCTGGAGGAGGGCTCGGGCCTGCGCGCCGGCGAGGACTTCCATCTGGTGTTCAGCCCCGAGCGGGTCCTGACCGGCCGGGTCTTCGCCGACCTGCGCAAGTACCCCAAGCTGGTCGGCGGCATCGACGAGGCCTCCACCGCGCGGTCCGTGGAGTTCTACGAGGCGGTGCTGGACTTCG
>CAZTHV010000324.1:1001-4034 GCA_964613165.1 uncultured Marmoricola sp. | reverse complement strand
CGGGCGTCTTGATCTCGACGCCCCGGTCACGGAATCCCATGCCGACCGCCGCGATCAGCCCTGGGGTACGCCGGAGAGCGAGGCGAAGATCCGGTCGGTCACCTCGGCGACCTCGCCGGTGCCGTCGACCTCGACCAGCAGGTCGCGCCCGCGGTAGACGTCGATGAGCGGCTCGGTCTGCTCGCGGTAGACCTCCTGCCGCCGGCGGATCACGTCCTCGGTGTCGTCGGCGCGACCCTCGGTCTGCGCACGGGCAAGCAGCCGCTCGACCAGCTGCTCCTCATTGACGCTGAGCACGACGACCGCGTCGAGGGCGTGACCGGTGTGCGCGATCATCTCGTCGAGCTCCTCGACCTGGGCAAGCGTGCGCGGATAGCCGTCGAGCAGGAAGCCCGGCGCGGCGTCCGGCTCCTCGATCCGGTTGCGCACCATCCGGTTGGTGACCTCGTCGGGGACGTACTCCCCGGCGTCCATGTACTTCTTCGCCTCGACGCCCAGCGGCGTGCCCTGCGAGACGTTGGCCCGGAAGATGTCTCCGGTCGAGATGGCCGGGACGCCGAACCGCTCGGCCACGAACCTGGCCTGCGTCCCCTTGCCCGCCCCGGGCGGGCCCATCAGGATCAGTCGCATCAGCGGAGGAACCCTTCGTAGTTGCGCTGCTGGAGCTGGCTCTCGATCTGCTTCACGGTGTCCAGCGCGACGCCGACCATGATCAGCAGCGAGGTACCGCCGAAGGGGAAGTTCTGGTTGGCGTTGACCAGGACCAGCGCGATCAGCGGAATCAGCGCGACCAGGCCGAGGTACATCGATCCGGGGAAGGTGAGCCGCGACAGCACGTAGTTCAGGTAGTCCTCGGTCGGCCTGCCCGCGCGGATTCCGGGGATGAAGCCGCCGTACTGCTTCATGTTGTCCGCGACTTCCTTCGGGTTGAAGGTGATCGCGACATAGAAGTACGTGAAGAAGACCGTCAGCAGGAAGTACGCCGCCATATAGAGCGGATGGTCTCCGCGGACGAAGTAGGCCGCGATCCACTCCACGATCTTGGAATCGGAATTGGTGTTGAATTGCACCAGCATCGCCGGTAGGTAGAGCAGGCTGGCGGAGAAGATGACCGGGATGACGCCCGCCTGGTTGACCTTCAGCGGAATGTACGTCGAGGAGCCGCCGAACATCTTGCGGCCGACCATGCGGCGGGCGTACTGCACCGGGATCCGGCGCTGCGCCTGCTCCATGAAGACGACCGCTGCGACCACGCCCAGGCCGGCGATCACGACGCCGCCGAAGACCCAGGGACCGCGGTCCTGCTGGACCGCCCACAGCGACGTCGGGAAGGTCGCGACCACCTGGGTGAAGATCAGGATCGACATGCCGTTGCCGATGCCGCGGTCGGTGATCAGCTCGCCGAGCCACATGATCACCGCGGTGCCGGCGGTCATGGTGATCACCATGAGCAGCGCGGTGGTGAAGTTGTTGTTGTAGACCAGGTCGAGGGTGCAGCCCTGGAGCAGGTTCTTGGAACGTGCCAGCGCCACGATGCCGGTGGCCTGCAGGATGGCCAGGCCGAGGGTGACGTACCGGGTGTACTGGGTGATCTTCGCCTGCCCGGACTGCCCCTCCTTCTTCAGCGCCTCCAGCCGGGGGATGACCACGACCAGCAGCTGCAGGATGATGCTCGCGGTGATGTAGGGCATGATCCCCAGCGCGAAGATGGTCAGCTGGAGCAGCGCGCCGCCGGAGAACAGGTTGATCAGACCGTAGAGGCCATTGTCGGCGACCTGGTCGAAGCACTTCTGGACGTTGCCGACGTGAACACCGGGAGTCGGAACCTGGGAGCCGAGCCGGAAGACCGCGATGATCAGCAGCACGAAGAGCAGCTTCTTGCGCAGATCCGGGGTCCGGAAGGCGTTGACGAATGCCCCTAGCACGTGTCCCTCTTTCGGTCTTCGGATATCAGGCGCTTGCGCCGCCGTATCGGATCAGTCCCCGAGCCGTGGAAGCCTAACAGGGCAGTGGGCTCCCCACCCGGACGGGTGAAAAGAGTCTCCACTGCCCTGAGCAGGTCTTCTCGGAGCCGGTCGGCCTAGATCTCGGTCGCGGTGCCGCCCGCCGCCGCGATCTTCTCCTTGGCGGAGGCGGAGAACCTGTCGGCGCTGACCTGGACCGCCACCGAGATCTCGCCATGACCGAGGACCTTGACCGGCTGGCCCTTGCGGACCGCACCCTTGGCGACCAGGTCGGCCACGCCCACCTCGCCGCCCTGCGGGAACAGCGCGGCGATCCGGTCCAGATTGACGACCTGGAACTCCACCTTGAAGGGGTTCTTGAAGCCCTTCAGCTTGGGCAGGCGCATGTGGATCGGCATCTGGCCGCCCTCGAAGGCGACCGGAACCTGGTAGCGCGCCTTGGTGCCCTTGGTTCCGCGACCCGCGGTCTTGCCCTTGGACGCCTCACCGCGACCCACGCGGGTCTTGGCGGTCTTGGCTCCGGGGGCCGGACGCAGGTGGTGCAGCTTCAACGTCATGAGGACTCACCCTCTCCGTCTACTTCGTTGACCGTCACCAGGTGACGGACGGTGTGGACCATGCCGCGGATCTCCGGGCGGTCCTCCTTGACGACGACGTCACCGATGCGCTTGAGCCCCAGGGACCGCAGTGTGTCGCGCTGGTTCTGCTTGCACCCGATGGACGACTTCTTCTGCTCGACCTTCAGCTGTGCCATCAGCCGCTCACCTCCGCGCCGGCGGCCGCGACGGCCGGAGTCTCGGCACGCGCCCGGAGCAGAGCCGCCGGGGCGACGTCCTCGACCGGCAGACCGCGACGGGCGGCGACAGCCTCGGGCTCCTCGAGCATCTTGAGGGCCTCGACGGTGGCGTGCACGATGTTGATCTGGTTGGACGAGCCGAGCGACTTGGTCAGCACGTCGTGGATGCCGGCGCACTCGAGCACCGCGCGCACCGGGCCACCGGCGATCACACCGGTACCGGGAGCGGCCGGGCGCAGCAGCACGACGCCGGCGGCCTTCTCGCCCTGGACC
>CAZTHV010000324.1:0-991 GCA_964613165.1 uncultured Marmoricola sp. | reverse complement strand
CCGCGTGCCACGGGTCCAGGGCACGCGGAAGAAGCGCTTCTTGGCCTCCTCCACGCCCTTGGCGATCGCAGCGGGCACCTCCTTGGCCTTGCCATAGCCGACGCCGACCATGCCGTCGCCGTCGCCGACGACCACCAGGGCGGTGAAGGAGAACCGACGACCGCCCTTGACGACCTTGGCGACCCGGTTGATCGCGACGACGCGCTCGACGTAGGTGTTCTTGTCCGCGCCGTCGCCGCCCCGGCGGCCGTCCCGGCCACCGCGACGATCACCACCGGCGCGCTGTCCGCGCTGGGGTCCGCTCATGAGATCTACCTCTTCCTACTCAAAAGGTCAGGCCGCCCTCGCGGGCGCCATCGGCAAGGGCCGCGACGCGGCCGTGGTACTTGTTGCCGGCACGATCGAAGACCACCGAGACGACTCCGCTCTCCTTCGCGCGCTCGGCGACCAGCTCACCGACCTTGCGGGCCTTGGCGGTCTTGTCGCCGGCGAAGGAGCGCAGATCCGACTCCATCGTCGAGGCGAAGGCAAGCGTCTTGCCGACCTCGTCGTCGACGACCTGGACGGTGATGTGCTTGGCACTGCGGGTGACCACCAGGCGGGGCCGCTCGGCGGTGCCGTTGACCTTCTTGCGGCCACGCATCTGCCGGCGCAGCCGCGAGGAGGTGCGGGCCGCGGTGTGCTTGTTGCTCTTCAGCGAGATGGCCATTACTTGCCAGCCTTTCCGACCTTGCGACGGACGTGCTCGCCCGCGTAGCGAACGCCCTTGCCCTTGTACGGCTCGGGCTTGCGCAGCTTGCGGATGTTGGCCGCGACCTCACCGACCAGCTGCTTGTCGATGCCCTTGACCCCGAGCTTGGTCTGGCCCTCCACGTCGAAGGTGATGCCCTCGGGGGCGTCGAAGGTGATCGAGTGGCTGTAGCCGAGCTGGAACTCCAGCTGGGTCGGTCCCTTGGGCAGCACGCGGTATCCGACGCCGACGATCTCGAGC
>CAZTHV010000323.1:0-4034 GCA_964613165.1 uncultured Marmoricola sp. | reverse complement strand
GCCGCCCGCGTCTCCCAGGTCGCGGCGGTCGGCCTCGGCCAGCAAGCGGGCCTGGGCCCCACCCAGCCCGGACAGCACCCGCGTCAACCGCGGCAGCGCCTCCCGCAGCTCGCCATCGGACAGCGACCACGCATGAGCATCACTGACCTGATCACGAGCCTCCTCCAACGCACCAACCAACCGCAGCAACGGATGCCGCGGGACGGAGGACGAGCCGATCGACATGAGACAAGTCCACCAGCAGGGACCGACACAACCCCGCGAAACCCCCGTGGTTGACGGCGAAAATCTAGACCGCTTGCTCAAGCGAGCACTCGGGAGCGCCTCGGCCGTGCTCGCGACGGCGGTGTCTATTGGCGCACGTTCTACGTTGACGCGGCAATTCCGGCCGTGGCCGCACAGACGACGACAGCGACCAGCGCGGCGGCGGGTGGGGGCAGGGCGCCGATGACGGCGAGCGCCATGCCCGCCAGAGTGCCGACGACGGCGACTCGGCGGGAGAGAAGCGAGCGACGCGCGACCGAGCGGCACAGCCTGACGATCCTGGGCAGCCGGGCGACGTCGGGATCGACGACGACGACGCCGGCCGTGGCATCGGTGCCGACCGCGATGTCGGCGGCCTGGCGGGCCGGATCGCCTGCGGCCTGATCGTCTGCAACCGGGCCGGCGTACGCGACCCGGCGGCCGTCTCGGCGCAACGACTCCACCAGCTCGGCGCGGGCGGTCCCGTCGAGCCCGGCATGCGTCGTGGTGGGGCGGATCAGCTCGGCGAGGTGGCGGGTCTCCTCCTCGGTGCCGTCCGAGACCAGCACCGTCTGGACCCCGAGATCGTGCAGCGCGGCAAGGCCGGCTCGAGCGCCGTCGCGCACGTCGTCCCAGACGGTGATCCGCCCGAGGGTACGCCCGTCGACCTCGACCCCGACCGTCGTCCCGATGCCCGGGGTCGAGGCGATGCCGAGCCACTCCGGATCGCCGACCCGCACCGGATGCCGGTCGACCGACCCGGACAGACCACGACCCGGATGGTGCTGGACGTTGGTGAGGCTGCCGGCGGACGCCAGCTTGGCGATGGCTTGGCCGATCGGGTGCTCCGAGGCGTGCTCCAGCGCGCCGGCGAACCAACGCAGGTTGCGATCGTGGTCCGGCTCGACCGGCTCCACTGAGGCGACCCGCAGAGCACCGGTGGTGACCGTGCCGTCCTTGTCCAGCACGAAGGTCTCGACCTGAGCGACGGTGCGCAAGGCGGCGTCGCCGACGACGACACAGCCCACCACCGCGCCACGGCGGCGCAGCACGAGGCGGGTGGTCGCGTCGGCCAGGGCCGGTGCGACCGGAGCGGCGACGAGGAGGGTCGCCAGACCGGCGGCGGCGCCGGCGCCCAGGTCCTCGGCAGCCCACCAGGCCCCTCCGGCCAGGCCGGCGGCGCCGAGCGCCAGTGCGATGTACCAGCCGGCGGCATCCTCGCCCTGAGCGCCGGCCTCCCGCTGGACCAGGTCACAGAGCACGACCAGCATCGCCGCGACGGCCGCCGCGGTCAGGTGCGGATCGGACCGGCCCTGGAGGAGGGCGTACGCCGACCAGGCCCAGGGGCCTAGCGCGCCCAGGCTGCGCAGGCACGAGGCCAGATCACGCCGGCCGATCGCGTCGATGTGCACGGACAGCGCACACACCCAGGCGCTCACGGTGAGAGCGGCCAGGCACGCCTCCTGCCAGCCGTCGAATCGTAGGACTGGCAGAGCGGCCACCAGGACGATCCCGACCGCGATGCCGACCGCGATCCCGGCCACGACCGCGGCGGCGCCGAGCGTGCTCGGGCGGCGCCGCGGGGCTGAGGTCATCGAGTGGGTCGTGGGCGGCCGGACCGTGGTGCCGGTCGTGGTCACGCCTGCTCCTCGGTGAGGAACCGCTCGAAGTCGCTCTGATCGCCGGCCTTCCACAACGGCACGCTGGCCTTGAGCAGCATGGTGGCCTGGACGATGAACTCGGGATCGCTCAGGTCGTCGCCGAAGAGACTGTTGATCCGCTTCCACCGGTAGCGCACGGTCTGCGGATGGACACCGAGCCGGGCGGCGATCGCCGCTGCGCTCTCGTGCGTCTCCAGCCAGGCGAGCAGGGTCTCCGACAGAATCTCGCGCGAGTTGGGCGTCTCGGCGAACAGCGGTCGCAGCAGCTGCTGACACAGGCGCTGGCGCAGCACGGGCTCGGCGTGCAGCCAGAGCTGGGTCTGGTGGTCCGTGCAGCGGATCAGCGCGTCATCCGGGATCACGCCGCGCTGGGCGAGATCGAGAGCCCGGCTCATCCAGCGGTGGGCGGCTCGGGCCTCCGCCGTGGGGACCGGCCAGCTCACCGCCACCCGGGTGGCCGGCTCGCTCCCGACGGCCTCGATCACGCCCTGGGCCTCGGCCTCGTCGCAGATCACGACGGTTCCCAGCGGCTCCGAGCGCACCAGGCAGCGCTCGGGGAGGTGCGGCATATCCGGCACCGTGCCCGCACGCCGGGCCTGGATGCCGAGCACCACCAGGCTGGCCGGGACCGGCCAGGAGGCGTGGGTGGCCAGGTCGCGGATCTCCTCGGCGCTCCCACCGGAGAGCAGCGCCGCCGTGAGCCGGTCGCGGACGACGTCCTGGTTGCGCTCCATCGCCCGCTGGGCGCCTTCGTAGCCCAGGGTCGTCTGCTCGCTGAGGTGGTCGATGTGCGCGAAGAGGCCGTCGCCGAGCCGGCCGAGCACGGCGGCGGAGAGCCCGTGCTCGCTGGCGAAGTCGCGCATCTGCTCCCAGGCCTCCTGGGTCGCGATCCGGAGCGCCGCCTGGATCGGCTCCAGGTCGTGACCGTCGGTGGCCTCTCCGTGCCCCATCCGGCGGAAGAGCTCGTCGACACGGCGACCGGTGGCCTGTGGGTTCTCCACCATCCATCTCCAGGAACTCGCCGATGGCACCTTTGACCGCCATCTCGATGAGCCGTCGCCGGCGGCCGGTGGCGGGGCCGGCGTACGCCGGGATGCTGCTCTGCACCTGAGCCCCGATGCGGCTGACCAGGGCCGGCACCTGGGGCCGGAAGAGACGGGCCAGTTGGGCGGTGGCGATGGCGCTGGTCTCGAGGTCGCGGTCTAGGCCGGTCATGGCGCGACGGACCCGCTCGTGGCCGTCCTCGCGCCCGCTCGCCGGTGCATGTCCCCCACCCTGTCCAGAGCGCCCCTCCCCAGCGGACGGTCTCAACTGGCTCACATCCCTATCGCGTCCGGACCAGTGGGTCAAGGAGTGTGGCGTGCCGCGGCGCGGTGGTGGGAGTGGCGCCGCGGCACACCATGGCTCGGCCGGGGGTGGGAGAGACCCGTGCCGAGACGAGGGAACCAGCCGACGGCCGCCGCCGAGAAGGACCGGCGGCGTTCGCGGCCGGGCTTTGGGACGGATGTCCCAAACGGACCGGGACATCTCAGCCAGTCGGGAGGGACAGAGCGGGGAGCGGGTCGGGGTCGCAGGAATAGGTCCAGCCACAGATGAGTGGGAGGGCCTTCACCTCCATCGCCTGGGAGCGGACCTCGGTGGTGCCCGGACCGGAGACGGCGGCGGTGAGCAGCCGGGAGACGTCCTCGCCGGTGGCGGTGCGGCAGCCGGAGAAGGCGGGCACCTCGAAGCGGGCGGTGAGCAGGCCGCCGCTGGTCAGCTTGAAGTACGGGTTGGTCATGATGTACTCGACCGCTGTCTGCCCCTTATCGGCCGGGTCGAGGAAGGGACTGTCCGCCACGGTCAGTCCCGGCTGGAGGTCGTAGACGTCCGGGCTCTCCAGGCTGAGGTCGAAGAGCGCGGTCCGGCACGACCCGGCGATGCGCAGGTCGACGCCGTCCACCCGGAGAGTCTCCACGACCACTCGGGCTCGCCCACGGATCCAGGCCTGCTTGAGGAACCCCTCCTCCTCGGTGGGGCCGGCGTGGGGTCCGCGCCCGGGGCAGAAGATCCCGGGCACCTGACGGCCCCGGAAGGCGATCGGCTGGTCGTAGGCGAGCGTCTGGGTGGCCCAGGAGCGCAACGCCTACG
>CAZTHV010000322.1:0-4050 GCA_964613165.1 uncultured Marmoricola sp. | reverse complement strand
GATATTCCAGCAGGACGCCGCCATGGCCGTGCACGAGCGGCTTCGGCTTGCCTGTCGTGCCCGAGGTGAAGACCACCCAGAGCGGATGGTCGAAGGGCACTCGGGAGATGGTCAACGGGGGAGCCGGCGTGGTGTCGGCGGCGAACGACTCGGGCCATCCCGTGCCGTCGAGGTGACCGTGGACGACCAGGCCCGCCCCGAGGTCGTGGGCCAGGGCCTCGAGCCGTCCGCGGGTCTCGAAGTGCCGGCCGCCATAGACGTACCCGTCGCATCCGATGAGGAGCGTCGGAGCGACCTGGCCGAAGCGGTCGCGGATCGCCTCCAGTCCGAACTCCGGGGCGGCCGCGACCCAGATCGCTCCCATGCCGGCGACTGCCAGGAACGCGGCCACCGTCTCGGCGGTGTTCGGCATCACCACTGCCACGCGGTCGCCTGGCCGGATGCCGCGTGCCCGCAGGCCGTGCTGGATCGCGCCGGCTCGGGCGAGCAGCTCCCGCCAGGTCCACGTCGCCGGCTCCGCCGCCTCGCCGGCGTGCCAGAGGGCGACCGAGCCGGGATCGCGGTCACGGATCATGTGCTCGACGACGTTCACGCGAGTCCCCGGGAACCAGGTCGGCCGGACCGGGTCCCCCGCGAGGACGTCGGTGACGTTCCCGTCGTGGAGCACGTCGTAGTAGTCCCAGACGGCGCGCCAGAAGCCGGCCGGGTCCCTGGTCGAGCTGGCCTGGAGAGCGTGGTAGCGCTCGGCGAGATCTGCGGGGACGTCGTCGCCGAGAACGGCGCCCGCGAAGTCGTGGACGTTCGCCTGCTCGGCGATGGCCGGCGCTGCTCGCCAGGTGCTCATGGCTCTCTCCTCGAGGTGTCCTGCGTTGGAGTGCTTGACGGGTGGAGTGACCCCGATTACGTTACATATCGAACGTTTGGTTTGTACATCGGGAGGTCATGTGAGCGCAGCGATCCAGACCGTGCTGGGGCCGGTGCCGGTCGCCGGTCTCGGGGCCGCCCTGCCTCACGAGCACCTGATCGTCGATGCCGTCGGCGACCGGGGTCCGTTCGTCGGCGACGCGCCGGAGCGCCGCTACTGGGACCAGGAGCTGACCCTGGAGAACCACTACGAGTTCCGCCGCAATTGGCACTACTTCCGGGAGAACGTCGTGCTCGGCTCGGTCGAGGAGGCGGTGGCCGCGCTCGATCTGTATCACCGGTCCGGTGGGTCGGTCATCGCCGACGTGACGCCGATCGGTCTCGGCCGCGACCCGGTCCTGCTGCGCGAGATCGCCGAGAGGACGCCGGTCCACGTCGTGATGGGCGCCGGCTTCTACGTCGCCGACTACATGGACGCGGTCGTGCGCTCGGCCGATGAGGACGAGCTCGCGGCGATCGTGCTGGGCGAGATCGAGCGGGGCGTGGGCGACACCGGCATCCACCCGGGCGTCATCGGGGAGGTCGGGTTGAGCTGGCCGGTCACCCCGGAGGAGCAACGGTCACTGGCCGCCTGTGCCCGGGCCAGCGCCGAGACCGGCCTCTCCCTGCTCATCCATCCGGGCCGGGACTCGGCCGCTCCCGCCGAAGCCCTTCAGGTGGCCGTGGCGGCCGGTGCCGCCCCGGACCGCGTCGCCGTGGCGCACCTGGACCGCACGCTGATGGACCTCGACGGTCTCGTCGAGCTCGCCGACCGCGGCTGCTATCTGGAGTTCGACCTCTTCGGGCTGGAGTCCTCCTACTACCCGTGGGCCGAGATCGACATGCCCAACGACGCGGCACGGGTGGACATGCTCCGCGCCCTGGTCGACCGCGGCTACCAGCACCAGATCCTGATCTCTCACGACATCGACATGAAGGCGCGGCTGCGCCGCTATGGCGGGGAGGGCTACGGTCACATCCTCGACCACGTCGTACCGCTGATGCGCCGCAAGGGCCTCAGCGACGGGATCGTCGCCGACCTCACCATCGCCAACCCGCTGGCGTTCCTCGCGGTGGCCTGACTCGAGTCCCAGAACCGACCCCAACAAGACGCGGCCTCGGTCGCAACGAAGGAGAACGGCATGAAGTTACGACTCGCTGCGGCGCTGATGTCGATGACGGTCGCGCTGACGCTGGCCGCCTGCGGTTCCACCGACGACGACAGCGGCGGCCAGGCCCAGGACCGGCTGGCCTCGATCAAGGACAAGGGCGTTCTCACCGTCGGCGCCTACTCCTATGCCCCCTACTCCGAGCTGACCAGTGACGAGTGGACCGGGTTCTACGCCGAGTTCACCGCGGAGATCGCCAAGAAGATCGGCGTCGAGGTGAACCCGGTGTTCCTGGCGCCGGCGGCCTTCATCCCCGCGGTGAACTCCGGCCGGGTGGACACCGTCATCGGCCTGTCGCAGACGGCCGAGCGGGAGAAGGAGGTGCGCTTCTCCGAGCCGATGCTGTGGTCCATCGACTGCCTGATGGTGAAGTCCGGCTCGCCGATCGCCTCGCTCGAGGACCTCAACGGCAAGACCATCGGCCTCACCCGTGCCAGCGCCGGCGAGGCCATCGCCAACGACAAGATCGAGGACGGCGTGTTCAAGCCCAAGCAGGTGCGGACGTACGACACCTACGAAGGCCCGCTCCAGGACATCGGCAACGGTCGTCTCGACGCGGGCATCTGGGACACGATCGGGGCGGCGTACGCCGCGAAGCAGGGCGGTCTCGACGTCAAGTGCATCCCGATCGGTCAGGACGAGTCCGGGAAGCTCCCCGAGTCCTCGCGTGTGGGCTGGGTCTTCAAGAAGGACGGCTCCACCGACAGCCTGCTGGAGGCGATGAACAAGGCGCAGTCGGAGCTGCAGCAGGACGGCACCTTCGCGCGCATCCTGGAGACCTACGGCATCGACGAGCCGGCGCTCTTCACCGGCCAGGTCGAGCAGTAGGGGTTGCCGGGGATGATCGACCTCGTCCGCGACTATGGGCCGTACATCGCCCGAGGGGCGCTGATCACCATTCAGCTCACCCTCGCGGCGATGGCGGTCGCGATCCCGATCGGCCTGGCCGGCGCGCTGATGCTGCTCTCGGGGCGTCGGTGGCTGGTCTGGCCGGCCAGGGTCTACGTGGAGATCATCCGCGGCACGCCCTCGCTGGTGGTGCTCTTCCTGATCTACTTCGGTCTGGCCGGCAACGGCCTGGTGCTGTCCCCCTTCGCCGGTGCCACCGCGGCCCTGGGGATCCTCGGCGGAGCCTTCTGCGCCGAGATCTTCAGGGCCGGGATCGAGGGTGTGGCCCACGGTCAGCGGGAGGCGGCGCACGCCCTGGGGATGAGCTACCGGACGACGATGCGACGGGTGGTGCTGCCGCAGGCGATGCGGATCTCGCTGCCGCCGATCACGAACACCGTCATCCAGATGCTCAAGGACACCTCGCTGGTGGTCACCATCGGCGTCGCCGACATCACCTACCGCGCCTACAACGTGGCCACGTCGACGTACCGGGCCATGCCGGTCTACATCATCGCGGCGGTGATCTACCTGCTGATGGCCTATCCCGCGTCGCTCGGCGTGCGCAGGCTCGAAGCCCGGCTGGACCGGGGAAGGAAGGCCGCACGATGACGGATCCCCTGATCGAGTGCCGGGGCCTGAGCAAGCGCTTCGGCGACGTGGTCGCCCTCGACGGTGTCGACCTCACCGTCGACCGCGGCGAGGTGGTGGCGATCATCGGGCCGAGCGGCTCGGGCAAGACCACGGCGCTTCGGTGCATCAACTGGCTCGTGCAGCCCGATGGGGGCGAGATCGTCTTCGACGGCGAGGTGGTCACCAGGAAGAACGTCGTGCGCATCTGCCGCGATGTCGGGATGGTGTTCCAGCACTTCAACCTCTTCCCGCACATGACCTGCGTCGAGAACGTCGCCGCGGGCCCCCGTTTCGTGCTGCAGAGGCCGGCGCGGGAGTCGCGAGCCATCGCCGAGGACTATCTGGCGCGCGTGCACCTGAGCGACAAGGCCGATGTCTACCCCGACCTGCTCTCGGGGGGACAGAAGCAGCGGGTCGCCATCGCGCGCGCCCTCGCGATGAGTCCCAAGGCGGTGCT
>CAZTHV010000321.1:0-4051 GCA_964613165.1 uncultured Marmoricola sp. | reverse complement strand
CAGCTCGCGACGGAAGTCGACCAGCTCCTCGGCGAGGATGCCCACACCGGTTCGGTCGGCCGCCGCGAAGGCCTCGACGCACTCGTCCTCGCCGCGGACCACCCAGACGCCCTTGCCGTCGTAGCCGCCGCGGGTGGTCTTCAGCACGCACGGGAAGCCGAAGGCAGCGACGTCCGCGGTCGAGGCGACCACCGCGTTGCGCGGGCACGGGATGCCGAGGCCGCCCAGCCGCTCGCGCATCACCGCCTTGTCCTGTGCATGCACCAGCGCGTCCGGCCCGGGCCGGACCGCCAGCGAGGACTCCAGCGCGTGGAGGTGCTCGGTCGGCACGTGCTCGTGGTCGAAGGTGACCACGGCGCAGCCGTCGGTGACCTTCTCCAGGGTGGGCAGATCGGTGTAGTCGCCGACGAGGTGGTCACCGATGACCTGGGCGGCCGAGACCCCCTCGGCCTCGGCGAGCAGGCGCAGCGGGATCCCGAGCGCCGCCGCCGGCTCGGCCATCATCCGGGCGAGCTGACCACCACCGATGACCGCGACAGTCGGAGCAGGACCTTCCACGCGGCGACCCTATCGGGGTGCGTAGGGTGCGCCACGTGGCACGGTTCACCAAAGCGGAGCTGGAGCGCTTCCGCGACCTCTCCGTCCCCGACCTGGTCGGGCCGGGCGTACGGCTGCTCTTCGTCGGGATCAACCCGGGCCTGTGGACGGCAGCGGTGCAGACGCACTTCGCGCATCCGCTGAACCGCTTCTACCCGGCGCTGCTCAAGGCCGGGATCATCACCGAGCCCATCGACCCGGGCAACGGGATGACGGCCGAGGACCGCGCGCGATTCGTCGCCCGCGGCCTGGGGATCACCAACCTGGTGCACCGGGCCACCACGCGAGCCGACGAGCTGAGCGACGAGGAGCTGCGCGAGGGCGCGAAGCAGCTGACCGCGTTCGTGGCCGAGCACCGGCCTGCCGTCGTGGCGATGGCGGGCATCACGGCGTACCGGGCGGCGTTCGGGCGGCGTACGGCCAAGGCGGGCCGGCAGCCGGAGCCGCTGGCCGGCTCCGAGCTCTGGGTAGTCCCCAACCCGTCCGGGCTCAATGCGCACGAGACGGTGACGTCCCTGGGCGAGGCCTACCGCGCGGCGGCCGAGGCAGCCGGCATCGTCTGAGCAGATCAGCGGCGCCCGCGGACCCGTCGGACGGTCACCGGCACGACATCGCCGAACCCGCGCATCGGACGGGCCGGGATCGGCCGGGTCTCGAAGTCGGTGACCGGAAGCAGCTCGGCGGTGTGCTGGTCGATGATCACCCGGTTGCGACGGGCCACGGAGGTCAGCCGGGCGGCGAGATTGACCGCCGGCCCGTAGACGTCGCCCATCCGCAGGACCACCGGACCGGTCGCCAGACCCAGGCGTACGTCGGGCAGCCGGTCGTCCCGGCCGATCCCGGCCACGATGCCCAGGCCCACGTCGACGGCGACCGCGGGATCGGCGTGGAGGAAGAGCACCGAGTCGCCGAGCGTCTTGATCAGCCGCGCGTCGTGGTCGGCGATGATGTCGGCGCACCGCGACTCGAAGACCTCCACCAGGTCGCCGATCTGACCCTCGTCCAGCCGGTTGGTGAGCGCGGTGAACCGGACCAGGTCGGCGAACCCGACGGTGGCCTCGGCGACGTCGAGCTCGTCCTCGTCGGAGGCCAGCAGGTCCATCCGACCGATGGCGGCCGCCAGATGCCTGCGCCAGGCGTAGACCAGGAGCCGGTCGAAGCTCGGCCCGAGCGACTCGACCAGGCTCATCACGACCTGGCGGGACCCGCCCGGCCCTCCGGCCCGGTCGGCGGCGACACCAGAGAGCGTGGCGACCTCCCAGTCGGCCAGGCGGGCCGCGGTCTGGCCCAGCGCCCGGGTCAGCCGGAGCATGGTCTCCTGGTCGAGGCCGGACTCGACGACCGCGCGGTAGGCCAGGTTCAGCGCCTCGACATCGGCCTCGGTGAACGCCGCGGTCCCCGCGGCGTCGGGGAAGCCGAGGGCGCGCCACAGCCGGCGGGCGTCCGCCAGGGAGACCCCGGCACTCTGCGCCACGTCGCTGCCCCGCATCTCGGGGGCGGCACCGAGGATCGCGCGCTCGAGGTCGGCGGCCGTGGGGCCCTCGGGACCCTCGGGCTCCTCAGGTTCCGTCATCGCTGCGCGCGTACCCGGTGCTCTCACCGTGCAGCAGGTCGGAGAGCGTGCGCTGGAGCTCCTCGACCCGGGGGATGTCGTGCAGCACGACCCGGCCCTGCTCGCTGGCGTCGGAGACGATCAGCGTGCCGCAGCCCAGGATCCGGTCCATGAGGCCCTTCTCGTAGGCCACGTCGCTGATCCGGCCGAGCGGAATGTCGTGGCCGGTCCGGGTGATCACGCCGCGGTGCGTGGTCAGTCGCCGGTTGGTGACGGCGTACGTCGCGGTGAGCCAGGTCAGGAACGGCCACACGACGTACTTCAGCAGGATCGCGGCCGCGATCACCCAGATCACCGTCAGCCAGATCCCGCGGTGGTCGTCGGGCAGGCTGGACAGGTAGCCGGCCAGGCCGGCCACCAGGATCAGCACCAGCGCAGGGACCAGCAGCGCCTTGACGTGCGTACGGGTCGAGAAGACGATGTGCTCGCCGTCATTGAGGATCTTGGGGTTGATCGCCACGACCGGATCATGTCACGTAGGCACCTCACCTGGCACGCACATGGACCACGTCCCCGGCGCCCACCGGCACCCCGTCCACCACGAGCCGGCCGTCGTCGTCCACGTCCTGCGCGATGCCGGTCAGCTCGCGGCCGGCGGGCAGGTGGACGCGGACCTGGCGCCCGAGCGTCACGCACCTCGACCGGTACGCCGCCAGCAGGCGGTCGGGACCGGTGGCGAGCTCGTCCACCCGGACGTCGACGGCGGCCACGAGTGCGCCGAGAAGAGCGGCGCGGTCCGGCGCGACGCCCTCGACGGCGAGCGAGGTGGCACCCTCCACCGGCAGCTGCTCGGCGCCCATTCCCACGTTGACGCCGATGCCGATGACCACCACCGGTCGGCCGTCACGTCCGGGGACGCGCTCGAGCAGGATCCCGGACAGCTTGCGGCCGCCGAGCAGCAGGTCGTTGGGCCACTTCAGATCGGGCCGGAGCCCGGTGAGCGAGGCGATCCCGTCCGCGGCGCCCAGGGCGACGGCCAGCGGGAGCAGCGACCAGTGCCGGTCGGGCAGCGCCGGCCGCAGGACCAGCGAGAAGGTGAGCGCCGTGCCCGGCGGCGTCGACCAGCTCCGGTCGAGCCGTCCGCGCCCGGCGGTCTGGTGGTCGGCGACCACGACGGTGCGCGGCACCGGGTCGGCCGCGGCCACCTCGTTGGTCGAGCCGGCGGCAGCCAGCAGGCGCACCGTCCAGTCGGGCCCGGCGGCAGCGGCGACCGCGGCCTCGACCGTGGACGGTTCGAGGGGTGACCAGGAGGCGGCGATGTCCGACACAGGCACTAGATTGGCCCATCGACCACTGCCGTGCCACTGACAGGAGCCAGCGAGTGAGCCTACGACCGGGCGAGGGCACCGACCTGCCGGTGGACATCGACGTGCACACCACGGCCGGCAAGCTCGCCGACCTGGACCGGCGCATCGACGAGGCCGTGCACGCCGCGTCGGCCAAGGCGGTCGAGAAGCAGCACGCCAAGGGCAAGCTGACCGCCCGCGAGCGGATCGAGACGCTCTTCGACGAGGGCACCTTCGTCGAGCTCGACGAGCTGGCCCGGCACCGCTCGACGGCGTTCGGCCTGGAGAAGACCCGGCCCTACGGCGACGGCGTGATCACCGGCTACGGCTCCATCGACGGCCGCCAAGTCTGCGTCTTCTCGCAGGACTTCACCGTCTTCGGCGGCTCCCTCGGCGAGGTCTACGGCGAGAAGATCACCAAGGTGATGGACCTGGCCATCAAGACCGGCTGCCCGATCATCGGCATCAACGAGGGCGCCGGCGCCCGCATCCAGGAAGGCGTGGTCAGCCTCGGCCTGTACGGCGAGATCTTCCGCCGCAACGTGCACGCCTCGGG
>CAZTHV010000320.1:0-4053 GCA_964613165.1 uncultured Marmoricola sp. | reverse complement strand
CGCCACCGCCTGCATCAACTACACCTCCGGCACCACGGCCCGTCCGAAGGGCGTCCAGATCACCCACCGCAACGTCTGGGTCAATGCGGTCACCTTCGCGATGCACGCCGGGGTCGGCGATCGGGACGTCTACCTGCACACGCTGCCGATGTTCCATGCCAACGGGTGGGGGATGCCGTTCGCGATGACCGGCATGGGAGTGCGCCACATCGTGCTGCGCAAGGTCGACGGGGCGGAGATCCTGCGCCGGGTCGAACGCCACGGTGTCACCGTCATGTGCGCCGCTCCGGCCGTGGTCAACGCGGTGCTCGACGCCGCGAGCGGCTGGGAGGGCGCCATTCCTGGTGGACGCGGTCCCGGCCGTCACCGGGTCCGGATCATCGTGGCGGGAGCGCCGCCGCCGACCACCACGATCGCGCGGGTGGAGGAGGAGCTCGGCTGGGAGTTCATCCAGATCTACGGCCTGACCGAGACCTCGCCGCTGCTGACCATCAACCGCTCCCGCGAGGAGTGGGACGGCCTGTCCGCCCAGGACCGCGCGACCAAGCTGGTCCGCGCCGGCGCGCCGGCGGTCGGCGTCACGCTGAGGGTCGCCGACTCCGGCGAGGTGCTGGCCCGGTCCAACGTCGTCCTCGAGGGCTACTGGGAGCAGCCGGAGGAGACCGCCGCGGCGTTGGAGGGCGGCTGGTTCCACACCGGTGACGGCGGCACGATCGGCGAGGACGGCTATCTGACCATCTCCGACCGGAGGAAGGACGTGATCATCACCGGCGGTGAGAACGTCTCCTCGATCGAGGTCGAGGACGTGCTCTTCTCCCACCCCGACGTCGCCGAGGTCGCCGTGATCGGCGTGCCCGACGAGAAGTGGGGCGAGACCATCAAGGCGCTGGTGGTCAGGGCCGAGGGCTCGACGCTCACCGAGACCGAGCTGATCGCCTACTGCAAGTCCAGGGCCGCCGGCTACAAGGCCCCGACGTCGGTGGAGTTCCGCGAGGTCCTCGCGCGCACCGCCACCGGCAAGCTGCAGAAGTTCAAGCTGCGCGCGCCGTACTGGGACGGACGCGAGCGCCAGGTCAACTGAGGGCGGCCCTACGCTCCGCCTACGCTGGCCCCATGCTGCTGCGCGAGGTGGTCGATCTGGTTGAGGGCTGGTATCCGCCGCGGTACGCCGAGGAGTGGGACCGCGTCGGCCTGGTCTGTGGCGACCCGGACGCGCCCGTCCAGCGGATCCTCCTGGCGGTCGACCCGGTGGTCGCCGTCGCCGACGAGGCGGTGGCGCTGGATGCCGATCTGGTGATCACCCACCACCCGCTGTTCCTGCGCGGCACCAGCACGGTCGCGGCCGGCACCCCCAAGGGGCGGGTGGTCCACCGGCTGCTGACCAACGGCTGCGGGCTCCTGGCCGCGCACACCAACGCCGACTCGCCGGCCCTGGGCGTCTCGGAGTCGATGGCCCACGCTCTGGGGCTGACCGACCTCGCCCCGCTGGAGGCCGACCCGGAGGAGCCGCGCGACAAGATCGTGGCCTTCGTCCCGATCGCCGATGCCGAGCGGGTGCGGACCGCGATGAGCGATGCCGGCGCCGGCGGCCTGGGCGACTATGCGGCGTGCACGTTCACCTCCACCGGCGAGGGCAGGTTCCTCCCGCTGGCGGGCGCGCAGCCGGCGATCGGGAGCGTGGGAGACCTGGAGGTGGTGGCGGAGGCGCGGATCGAGGCGATCGTCGACCGGAGGGCGCGTACGGCGGTCCTGGCGGCGATGCTGGCCGCACATCCCTACGAGGAGCCGGCGTACGACGTGCTGGAGCGGGTGTCGCTGCCCGAGCCGCACCGTGGCTCCGGGCGGATCGGCCGGCTGGCGACGCCGATGTCGCTGCGGCAGTTCGCCGCCCACGTCGCCGCCGCTCTGCCCGAGACCGCCCACGGCGTCCGTGTGGCCGGCGATCCGGAGGCCCAGGTCTCCCGGGTCGCACTCTGTGGTGGCGCGGGGGACTTCCTGCTGGACCGGGCGGCGGCCAGTGGGGCCGACGTCTACGTCACCTCCGACCTGCGCCACCACCCGGCCTCGGAGCTCCGGGAGAGCGATGGCGCCCCCGCGCTCGTCGACGTCGCCCATTGGGCTGCGGAGTGGACCTGGCTGCCGGTCCTGCGGGAGCGACTGGCTGCCGCGCTGGACGATAGGGTCGAGGTGCACGTCAGCACGATCAACACCGACCCGTGGACATTCCGAGCCTAGGAGCCCCGCTGAAAGCCGATCCGTCCGCCCAGTTGAAGCTGCTCGACGTTCAAGAGCTCGACTCCTCCCTCGACGCGCTCCGGCACCGGCTCGCCACCATCCCCGAGGCGGCCTCGCTCGCCGAGCTGGCGAGCCGCCGCCAGAAGGTCGACGACCGGGTGCGCGACCTCCGGGTGAGCGTCAGCGACCTCACCGAGGAGCAGCGCCGCGCCGACGCGGACGTCGAGCAGGTCAAGGCCCGCCGCGAGCGCAACCAGGGCATGGTCGACGGCGGCGCGGTGACCGACCCCAAGGCGCTGGAGCGGCTGCTGGGCGAGCTGGAGTCGCTGGCCCGCCGCATCCGGGACCTGGAGGACCTCGAGATCGAGGTGATGGAGCGGCTGGAGACCACGCAGGCCGCGCTCGACGCCGGCGAGGTCGAGCTGGCCGGCATGGATGAGAAGGCCATCGCGCTGGAGGCGGCCCGGGCGACTCGCGCGGCCGACCTGGAGGACGAGGTCGCCTCGCTGAGCCGCGATCGCGCGGCGGCCGCCGAGGGACTGCCGGAGGACCTGACGGCGCTCTACGAGCGGCTGCGCGAGCAGAAGGGCGGTGTCGGCGCGGCGGCGCTGCACCGGCGCGAGTGCGGCGGCTGCCGCCTCGCGCTGAACGCCTCCGACCTGGCCAGCATCGCGGCTGCGCCCGCCGACGAGGTGGTGCGCTGCGAGGAGTGCAACCGGATCCTGGTGCGGACGGCGGAGTCCGGCCTGTGACCGCTGTCGTCGTCGAGGCGGACGGCGGCTCGCGGGGCAACCCCGGACCGGCGGCGTACGGCGCGGTGGTGCGCGATGCCGCGACCGGCGAGGTGATCGCCGAGGAGGGCGAGACCATCGGCGTGGCCACCAACAACGTGGCGGAGTACCAGGGCCTGATCGCCGGCCTGCGGCTCGCCGTGGAGTTCGCTCCCGGAGCGGTCGTCGAGGTCCGGATGGACTCCAAGCTCGTCGTCGAGCAGATGTCCGGCCGGTGGAAGATCAAGCACCCGGCGATGCGGCCGCTGGCGGAGCAGGCGGCCCGGCTGGCGCCGGCCGGTACGACGTACACCTGGATCCCGCGGGAGCGGAACCAGCACGCCGACCGGCTGGTCAACCGCGCCCTGGACGGGGAGCCGACGCTGTCCGTCCCCGAGGCGGAGACGGGGCCGTCGCCCGAGCCGAAGCCCGCCGACCGCGGGTGGGCGCGCGCCGGCGGCCGGCCGACCACGCTGGTGCTGGTCCGGCACGGGGCCACCGAGCACACCGCGGCGAAGCGGTTCTCCGGTGGGCGTCGCGGTCAGGACCCGGTGCTCGTCGAGGAGGGCCGCGAGCAGGTACGTGCCGTCGCCGAGTGGCTGACGTCCACGGTGGGAGCGGCGACGACCGTGGTGACCTCACCGCTGCGCCGGGCCGCGGAGAGCGCGGAGATCCTCGGATCCGTCCTCGGCCTGCCGGTGGAGGCGGAGGACGGCATGGTGGAGATGGAGTTCGGCTCCTGGGAGGGGCTCACCTTCAGCGAGATCTGGCAGCACTCTCCCACGGAGCTGCAGGCGTGGCTCGCCGACGCCGACGCTCCGGCCGGCGGGGACGGCGACTCGTTCGCGAGCGTCGGCCGCCGGGTGCTGGAGGGCCGTGACCGGATCCTCTCCCGGCACCAGGGCGAGACGGTCCTGGTGGTCAGCCATGTCACGCCGATCAAGCTGCTGGTCGCCGACGCGCTGGGCGCTCCGCTGGAGGCCATCCACCGGATGGAGCTCGCCGCCGCGTCGGTCACCGTCGTGTCGTACTTCGAGGAGGCCCCGGG
>CAZTHV010000319.1:0-4057 GCA_964613165.1 uncultured Marmoricola sp. | reverse complement strand
GTCTCCTGCGGCGCGCTCACCGCCGTCGCGGCGCTCGCCTGCCGGCAGCCGGCCCGGCCGGAGACCCCCGTCGGCCGGCCACCGGGGGCCGGCCCGGAGCGCCGTACCCTGCAGCCATGAGCAGCGTGACGTCCTGGCGCAACTGGGCCGGCCTGAGCACGAGCCGGCCGAGCGAGGTGCTGACCCCGGCCGGAACCGAGAAGATCATCGCCGCGATCGCCCACGCCCGCGAGTCGGGCGGGACGGTGAAGATGCCCGGCACCGGTCATTCCTTCACCTCGATCGCCGCGCCCGAGGGAGTCATGCTGGACCCGTCGCGCCTGCGCGGCATCACCGAGGTCGACCGCGACGCGATGACCGTCACGGCACGGTCCGGGACCCAGCTCAAGGCCCTCAACGCGGGCCTGGAGGGACTCGGCCTCTCACTGCACAACATGGGCGACATCGCCGAGCAGACCATCGCCGGCGCGACCTCCACCGGCACCCATGGCACCGGCGGCGTGGTCGCCTCGATCAGCGCCCAGATCGCCGCGATGGAGCTGGTCACCGGCACCGGCGAGGTCGTCCGAACCTCCGCGACGGTCGAGCCCGACCTCTTCGCCGTCGCCCGGGTCGGCCTCGGCGCCCTGGGCATCATCACCTCGCTGACCTTCGAGGTGGAGCCGGTCTTCACGCTGGAGGCGCACGAGCACCCGATGCCGTGGGACGAGGTCCTCGGCGACTTCGATCGGCTGGCCACCGACAACCACCACTTCGAGTTCTACTGGTTCCCGCACACCGAGCGTTGCCTGGTCAAGGAGAACAACCGCGTCCTGGACGACGCCGCTCCGCTAAGCGGCTTCCGCCGCTGGCTGGACGACGACTTCCTCTCCAACACCGTCTTCGGGCTGACCAACCGGATCGGCAACGCCCGGCCCGGCTGGATCCCCGGGATCAACAACATCGCCGGGCAACTGCTCTCCGCGCGCACCTTCTCCGACGTGCCGCACAAGGTGTTCGTCACCGACCGGCGGGTGGTCTTCCGGGAGATGGAGTACGCCGTGCCGCGCGAGGCCGGCGTCCAGGCGCTGCGCGACGTCCGCGCCTGGCTGGACTCGACCGGGAAGCTGATCCGCAGGTCGGTCGAGGTCCGGGTCGCCCCCGCCGACGACATCGCGCTCTCCACGGCATCGGCCCGCGACAGCGTCTATCTGGCCTTCCACGTCAACAAGGCGACCGACCACACCGAGTACTTCGCCGGCGTCGAGGACATCCTGCGCGGGTACGACGGGCGCCCCCACTGGGGCAAGCTGCACAGCCGCACGGCGGCCGACCTCGCCCCGGCGTACCCCCGCTTCGAGGAGTTCCTGGCGATCCGCGACCGGCTCGACCCCGACCGGGTCTTCGCCAACCACTACCTGCGGCAGGTCTTGGGCGACTGAGACCGCGCGCGCCCCCGTCGCGTCGCGGGGCCGGCGGCGTCCGGCGCGGGTAGGCTCGCGGGCAGGCAGAAGACAGCACACAGGAGATCAGGAGTCGGCGAGGATGCAGGACCTCACCCCGGTGGGGCTGAGCAAGGACGGCACGCGGCTGGTCCTGCTCAGCGATGCCGGGGAGGAGTTCGCGGTCGTCGTCGATCACCGGTTCCGGGCAGCCCTCCGGGGCGACCCCGCCAGCACCGCCCGTTTCGGCCAGTTGGAGATGAAGATGGAGAGCGCGCTTCGCCCCCGTGACATCCAGGCGCGGATCCGCGCCGGCGAGACGGCCGAGGAGGTCGCGGCCGCCGCGCAGACGACCGTCGAGGCGATCATGGGCTTCGCGACCCCGGTGCTGGCCGAGCGCGCCCACGTGGCCGCGACCGCGCTGAAGGCCTCGATCCGCCGACGGTCCGCCGACTCGGCCGCGGCCCGCACCCTGGAGCAGTCCTCACTCACCGCCTTCTCCGGCCTCGGCGTCCGCGCGGGCGATGCCCAGTGGGACGCCTGGCGCCGGGAGGACGGCCGCTGGACGGTCGTCGCCGAGTACGCCGAGGGCAAGCGCGCGGAGTTCACCTACGACCAGCCCGGGCGGTACGTCGTCGCCGACAACGACGACGCCCGCCTGCTCACCGGCGAGATCCCCTACCCCGGCGCCTCCGCCGGCCCCGCGCCGACCCGGAGGCTCGCCAGCGTCCCGAGCGGGCGCCGGCTGGACGACGAGCTCCCCCTCGGCGACGGACCCGAGCTGGGCGACGACGCCATCCGCCTGGTCCAGCCCGATCCGGTGACGGACTCCGGGGAGCCGACTGCGGATCTGCGGGAGACCGTCGCCCCGGTCCGTCCACCCGCCGAGGCGGAGGACCCCTCCGCCGACCATGCCGACGCGGACTGGATCGCCCCCGAGACCACGTCGGGGCCTGCCGCACAGCCCGCCGCGGAGGAGCCCGTGGACGGCGCCGCACCCGTGCCCGAGCCCACGTCCGAGGAGGCCGCGGAGGCCGAGCCGCAGCAGAAGCCACGCCGCCGGGGCCGCTCCTCGGTGCCGAGCTGGGACGAGATCATGTTCGGCGGGGGGACTTCGGAGTGACCCGGGCCGCGTCGCGAGGCACCGCGGCCTGCTGCCACGACCGGGTGCCTCGCGACGTGACCTGGGAGTAGCCTCCCGTCATGTCGTACTTCGTCACCGGCGCCACCGGCTTCATCGGTCGCTTCCTGGTCTCCGAGCTGCTGGAGAACCGCGCCGGGCCGGTCTACCTGCTCTGCCGGGAGGGCTCCCGCGGCCGGCTCGACGCGATGATCGAGACGACCTGGGGCTCCGACCCGCGGCTGATCCCGGTCGCCGGCGACCTGCGCGCCGACCGGCTCGGTGTCGACGACGCCTGGGTCGAGGAGCACCACGGCGGCATCGACCACTTCCTCCACCTCGCCGCGATCTACGACATGACCGCCTCGGAGGAGATGAACGAGACCCTCAACGTGGGCGGCACCCGCTCGGCGATCGAGCTGGCCGGCCTGCTCGGTGCCGGGATCTTCCATCAGGTCTCCTCGGTGGCCGCCTCCGGCGACTACTCCGGCCTGTACGACGAGACCATGTTCGACGAGGGGCAACGGCTGCCCTCGCCGTACCACCGCACCAAGTTCGAGTCCGAGCGGATCGTCCGCGAGGAGTGCCCGGTCCCGTGGCGGGTCTACCGGCCGGCGATCGTGGTGGGCCACTCCGAGACCGGCGAGATGGACAAGGTCGACGGGCCGTACTACTTCTTCTCCCTGCTCAAGCGGATGCGCGACCTCCCCTCGTGGCTGCCACTGGTGGGGATGGACCTCGGCGACACCAACGTCGTGCCGGTCGACTACGTCGCCAAGGCGATGGATCACCTGGCCCACCTGCCCGGCCACGACGGGGAGGCCTTCCACCTGGTCAACCCCGAGCCGCAGCGCACGATCGAGATGATCAACACCTTCGCCGCGGCGGCCAGGGCGCCGCAGTTCGCGGTGCCGATCGACCGCTCGATGACTGATCGGCTGCCGACCTCTCTGCTGCCCCGCTCCTGGCGCCCCAGCACCCTGCTCGGCGCGGCCATGCGCAGCGCTCCGGCACAGCTCGCACTCGCGCAGACCGTGGGCCGCCTCGGCATCCCGCCCGAGGTCGTCGAGCACGCGTCGTTCGCCTCGACCTATGTCTCCACGGCGACCCAGCGAGCCCTGGCTGGATCCGGCATCGCGGTGCCCGACCTGGAGTCCTACGCCGACACCCTGTGGTCCTACTGGGAGGACTACCTCGACGACGCGATCGCCCACGACCGAGCGGCCGTCGCGGCGCTGAAGGGCAAGACGGTGGTGATCACCGGCGCCTCCTCGGGCATCGGGCTGGTCACCGCCGTGCAGGTGGCCAAGGCGGGCGCCATCCCGATCCTGGTGGCCCGCGGCCGGGAGAAGCTGGAGCGGACCCGCGCGCTGATCCAGAGCCAGGGTGGCACGGCGTACGCCTATCCCTGCGACCTGTCGGACCTGGACGCGATCGACGCGCTGACCAAGACGCTGACAGGCGACTTCGACCACATCGACATGGACCCCTGGCCGGCGGTCGCCGCCGTCGACGG
>CAZTHV010000318.1:0-4059 GCA_964613165.1 uncultured Marmoricola sp. | reverse complement strand
GCGGATCTGGGAGACCACGTCCTGGAGCCGCTCCACCCGCCGGCCGCCGAGCGCCACCGGGTGGCCAGCGCGCGCCAGCGCGGCTGCCGTGGCCGCACCGATCCCCGAGGAGGCGCCGCTGACGACCGCGGACCGTCGCTCGGGCCGCTGGTACTTGTGGCTGGACAGTTGATCGGACACCTGTCCAGTTATAGGGCACGCGATCGTGGACGCACAAGCCCCACCGGTCCAGCCAGGACGGCGCCGATCGCCTCCGCCCGATTCGGACCAGCCCTCAGGCGGCCTGTATGCTTCTCGCTCGTTGGGCAGGTAGCTCAGTTGGTACGAGCGTCCGCCTGAAAAGTGGAAGGTCGGCGGTTCGACCCCGCCCCTGCCCACCACACGCCGGAGGCCCTGGTGCCAGCACCAGGGCCTCCGGCGCGTCCGTCCTACCTGAGTGCAGGCAGCTCACGCTCGATCGCCCCCGTAGGACGGGTCGGGGCCCAACTGCCTGCAGCCAGGTCCATCACCTGCTCCTCAGCTGCCTCCGAGCCTCAGCCCGTCGCCGGTCAGGGCGACCCACAGCCCGTCGGGCGTGGCCTGGACCTCGGTGATCGTCACACCGGCGGGGAGGCCGGACACCTCCATGGTCTGCGACAGGAACCGGGAGATCAGGGCGGAGACCACACCGCTCGACCGCTCCGGGGCCTCGAAGTCCAGCGAGAACCCGTCGACCACGTCGGGCACTACCCGCACGGACAGGTCGCTCAGCGACGGCACCGATAGCTCCAGGTAGCCGCGCCCGTCCTCGCCGGTCCCGCCGTACCCCACCGACAGCGGCTGGAGCCGATCGAACTGCTCGAACGGGATCAGGCCGGATCCGTCCGCGGAGCGCGCGGCCACCGTGGTGTAGCGATCCGAGGTCGACACGTCGTGCAGGCGGACTCGGATCCTCTCCACCCGCAGCGCCCCCGCACCGACCGCACGCTCGACCGTCGGCAGGGACACGTCGATCCGGCCGAAGTCATTGCGCAGCACCTGGGTCAGGAAGGGCCAGCCCGCGATGTCGACCGTGGTGCCGGCGACCTCCAGGTTCTCGTCGATCTGCGCCGCGACCCGGCTCTCGACCACCCGCTCGCCGACGAAGTCCGCGATGCCCAGCAGCACGAGCACCGCTACGATCACCAGCACCAGCCTGCGCACGAACGCACCTCCCGCCCTCGGCCGGATGGCCGTCGCTCGGAGCGTACGGGGCGGCCGGTCAGGACCGGTGGTCGATGTCGGCGCCCGTGGCGAGGTCGCCGCACTCGACGAGCACGACGTCGTGGGTGGCCAGATAGTCGCGGGCACCGCGGTCGCCCCGCGCCGACTCGCTCACGCCGGCCCAGTGGGCGCGGCCCAGGAGCACGGGGTGACCGGGCGTCCCGTCGTACGCCGCGCGCGCCAGCGTGTCCGGCCCAGCGGCAGCCGCGAGTACCCGCACGACGACCCCCGCGGTCACGTCCGGCAGGTCGACCAGGTGGACCAGCACCGCCTCGACATCGGGCACGACGGCCAGCCCGGCGCGCAGCGAGGCGCCCATGCCGTCGGCCCAGTCGTCGGCGACCACGACGCCGGCTCCCGAGGGAACCAGCGCTCGCGCCTCATCGTGGGCCGCCCCGAGCACCACCGTGCACCCGGCACAGCCGCCACGCTCCAGCACTCCGACCGCGTCGGCCAGCCACCCCTCGACCAGCGCCTTGGGCCGCCCCATCCGGCGGCCGGCGCCGGCCGCCAGGAGAAGCCCGTGGACGGTCACGGGGCCAGCCTGCCACGGCCCCCGCTCACGCGCAGGGCGTCGATCCCACGCGCGCGAGACCGGCCCGGTCGCCGGGACCGAAGTCGAGCAGGCCGAGGTTCTCCTCGTTCATCAGCTCACCGGGATCGTGCACATGGCCGAGGCCGACCAGGTGACCCAGCTCGTGGAGCACGATCGCCCGAGCACTGTCGTCGCGCTGCTCCCCGTGGAGACGACCGAAGACCTCGGCATCCAAGGTGACTCCGCCGGTCACGTAGCGCACTCGGTCGCCGACGGGAAGCGGCAGGCTGCCACCGACGCCGGCCACGTCGCCACGCAGCTCGGCGACCTCCGACTCGTCCGCCCAGGCGATCAGGATCGGCGATCGCCGCGGCTCGCCCAGCACCACCGGGACCCGGTTCGGGCCCCACCGCGGACGCGCTCCGGTCTCGCCGGTGTACCGGAGCTGCAGGCCCGTCAGGTCACTGACATCGTCCAGCGCGCTCCGGACCAGGTCGACCTGCCCCGGTGCCGCGCCCTGCGGATTGATGCGCACTTCCACGACTCGGCACGGGTCGTAGCCGACCGGGGATCGCGGGTCGCCGGGCTGGTGGGCCAGGAACGAGTAGCGCCCGATGTCGTCACCATGGACCGCCGGGCGCAGCCGGTCGGGCCCGAGCCCGATCAGATCGCGCAGCGGGCGAGGGATCTGCGACGGTGCGAACATTCCCACGCCCGCCAGCACGATCACGATCGCCAGAAACGGGATCAACCTGCGCACGAACAGGATCCTCCAGGACTCCGAGCCGACCCGCCAGCCCCGGTCGCCTCAGTCCTCGAGGACGGTGACTCGCCGGCGGTAGACGCGGCGCCGGGTGGCGGTGGTGGGTCGGGCGGCGCGAGGCGGGGCGGGGGCCGACGGACATGCGAATGTCACGGCTGGGACCGGCGCGCCGGACCGCCGCCCCGCCCGTGACATTCGCATGCTGGTCGGTCGCCGCACCCCCGCCGCGTGCGGCACCCTGGTTCCATGAGCGTGCGAGTCGAGGCCGACGGGCCGGTGCTGACAGTGACGATCGACCGGCCGGAGGTGCGCAACGCGGTGGACCGGCCGACGGCGGAGCGGCTGGCCGAGGCGTTCCGGCAGTTCGGTGCGGACGACGGCCTCCGGGTGGCGGTGCTGACCGGGGCCGGCGGGACGTTCTGCTCCGGGGCCGACCTGGGGGCGCTCGGCACCGAGCGGGGCAACCGGGTGGAGCCGGACGGCGACGGACCGATGGGACCGACACGGATGGCGCTGACCAAGCCGGTGATCGCGGCGGTGGAGGGGTACGCCGTCGCGGGCGGCCTGGAGTTGGCGATCTGGTGCGACCTGCGGGTGCTGGCCACGGACGCGGTGCTCGGCGTCTTCTGCCGGCGCTGGGGGGTGCCGCTCATCGACGGCGGGACGGTTCGACTGCCTCGGCTGATCGGGGAGTCCCGGGCGATGGACCTGATCCTCACCGGACGGCCGGTCGACGCACGGGAGGCGCTGGACATCGGCCTGGCCAACCGGGTGGTCCCGGCGGGCGGCGCGCTGAGTGCCGCACAGGCGCTGGCGGCGGAGATCGCCGCCTTCCCACAGACCTGCGTCCGCTCGGACCGGGCGAGCGCTCGCGGCCAGGCCGGCCTGGATGAGGCGTCAGCGCTGGCCGAGGAGTACCGGCACGGCCTTGCGGCGCTCGAGGCGGATGCGCTCGCCGGCGCCGCGCGGTTCGCCGGTGGCGCCGGCCGGCATGGCGCCTTCTGAGCCGGAATTGAGACGGGGCCCGACGCCCACGGCGTCGAGCCCCGACATGCTCGGGCGGGTCAGTCCGCGGCGCCGCGCTGCTCCGGGATGACTCCGCTCAGGAGCTCCTTGACCTCGGCCTCTCGGTAGCGACGGTGACCGCCCAGGGTACGGATGGCGCTCAGCTTGCCCGCCTTGGCCCACCGCGTGACGGTCTTGGGATCGACCCGGAACATCGCCGCGACCTCGGCCGGCGTCAACAGTGTCTCGGATTCGGTGTGCTGCTGCATGTCTCGTCCCTCGTTTCGGTGCACCATAAGACTCTCTGAGTCTGACACCGTGGGCAGAACGTGTAAAGGTGATCAAACGGACATCCCCGAAATGGTCTAGACCGCCAGACAATCTGGGCAGACCACCCATAGCCGATCATTCACCCGATCGTTGCCGTACGCCGCGATCAGCGGCGACCAGCGACGACCAGGAGGTCGGATCAGTCCCGGGAGGAGGAGGGCGTGTAGTCCGCCCAACCGTCGTA
>CAZTHV010000317.1:0-4081 GCA_964613165.1 uncultured Marmoricola sp. | reverse complement strand
AGTCGCGGCGGACCTGGTCCTGCAGGTCGGTGGTCCAGTCGAGCTTGATGGCGCCCCGGATGTGGCCCTTGTCGTAGGAGGTGGTGTCCTCGTCCACCTCGATGAGGACCACCTTGGGATCGTCGAGGTGCTCCTCGACCCATTCGGCGCTGACCAGTGAGTTGTCGCGGCTCATGCGAGTATTTCCTTCTTCTCGTCGGTATTGGTGCTATTGCGTGCGGTGCGGCCGGGGCGGATGCGCTGCCCCAGCAGGTAGATCTCGCAGCCCAGGCAGAAGCCGAAGACCGCGTTGAGCAGGGCCGCCGCGAGGGCGAGCCCGGTGGCCACGGCGCCGAGAACCGTGACTCCGGCCAGGTAGCCGGTCAGCGCGACAAGCGCGAAGACCAGCCCGACGCCCTGGGCGAACCGGGGCGGACGGCCGTCCTCCAGGTGCGCCGGCGGGCTCAGCCGGGGGCGGATCAGAGTACGGAAGAGGTACGCCGCCGGGGTGCGCTGCACACCGAGGGCGACCCCGAGGCCGAACAGCACGGCCTGGGCTGCCAGCAGCGTCAGGCCGATCGGGCCGGGCGCGGTGAGCAGTACGACCGCGAGGACCACGCTGGTGAGCGCCGCGTTGAACTGCGGGCCGCGTGGGTCGATCTGGGGAGTGGGCATGTCCTGTCCTGAGTGAGAGACGACGACGGTCGGCAAGGGGACGTCGGCGCGCTCAGCGCAGAGCCCGCGATGGCGGGCGGAGAAACCGGCGTCCGGTCAGGACATTCGACACAGCGACGAGCGCACGCGGCAGTGGTCGACTGCGCGGCGACGGGTCAGCATGGTCGTGAACACAGCGCAAGAGTACGCCGTGGGAGCCAGGAGTCCTTCATCGAATCTCAATATTCGGACAGGCGTACCAAATAATGGGATGGCCGAACGTTTCGCCCGCCCCGCTCGCGGCTCGGTCGCGTCTAGGCTTCGCCCATCATGAAGCGCGCATTCATCACCGGTGTGACCGGACAGGACGGCTCCTATCTGGCCGAGCTGCTACTCGGCAAGGGCTACGAGGTGCATGGTCTGGTCCGGCGTTCCTCCAGCCTGAACCGGAGCCGGATCGACCATCTGCACCACAACCCGGACCTGCATCTGCACTACGGCGACCTCACCGACGGCGTCGGCCTGGTCAACCTGGTGCACGCCATCGAGCCGCATGAGGTCTACAACCTCGGCGCGCAGAGTCACGTCAAGGTGTCGTTCTCGATGCCGGACTACACCACCTCGACCAACTCCATCGGCACGATGCGGCTGCTGGAGGCGATCCGCGCCGCCGGCCTGCGCTGCCGCTTCTACCAGGCCTCCACCTCGGAGATGTTCGGCTCGACGCCGCCGCCGCAGAACGAGCAGTCGAAGTTCCATCCGCGTTCGCCGTACGGCGCCTCGAAGCTGCAGGCGCACTGGGTGACCGTGAACTACCGCGAGGCCTACGATCTCTTCGCCGTCTCCGGCATCCTCTTCAACCACGAGTCGCCGCGGCGTGGCGAGAACTTCGTGACCCGCAAGGTCACCACCGCCGTCGCCGCGATCGAGGCCGGCGTCACCGACCACGTCGAGCTCGGCAACCTCGACGCCAAGCGCGACTGGGGTTTCGCGCCCGAATACGTCGAAGGCATGTGGCGGATGCTGCAGGCCGACGAGCCCACCGACTACGTCCTTGCGACCGGCGTCGGCCACACCGTCCGGGAGTTCTGCGAGGCCGCCTTCGCCCACGCCGGCCTCGACTGGCGCGACCACGTCCGCTACAACGACAGCTTCGAGCGCCCCACCGAGGTCGACGCCCTCATCGGCGACGCCGCCAAGGCCCACGAGCTGCTCGGCTGGAAGGCCGAGACCACCGCCCTCGACCTCGCCCGCCTTATGGTCGACACCGACCGGGAGAAGGTCCGCCGGCTGATCTCGGAGTAGGCGGCCGGCTTGGTCGGGGTCATCGTGGGTGCTGCTGGGTGCGGCCGAACATGCAATTGTCACGCCTGAGACGAGCGTGCCACCGCACCGTCCCACCCGCGACAATTGCATGTCGGTCGGAGCCAGCCCCGCCGATCAGCCCGCCCGGGCCGCCTCCACAGCGGCGATGACCTGCGGCTTCGTGGGCGCACCAGCCGCGCGGGTGATCTCCCGGCCGGCGGCGTCGAGGACCAGCGTGGTCGGCGTGCGCAGGATTCCGAGGGCGCGGACCACCTCGAGATGGTGCTCCGCGTCGATCTCGAGATGGGCCACCCCGTCCTCCACGGCGGCGACGTCGGCGAGGATCCGCCGGGTCGCGCGGCAGGGTGCGCAGAACGCCGAGGAGAACTGCAGCAGCGTCACCCGCTCCCCCAGCTCCGACTCCCATGGTGTCCCTGCCAGGACCGAGCCCTCCAGCGTCGGACCGCCGGCGCCCTCCACGCTCTCCGCCCGGCGTACCCGATGAGTCCCCCGGAACCGCCCGTCGGTCAATGCCCTATATGTCCCGAAGGCCAGAGCGCCCACGATCGCCGCGACCAATGCCACGACTCCGGGTTGCATGGCTCTCCTCACCTCGACGGACATGCAATTGTCGCAGGTGGGACCAGTCGGGCGAGCGGTTGCCTCAGGCGTGACATTCGCATGCTGGTCGGCACCCACCACCCCCGTACGCCGCCCTCAGCCCCCCGCGAACGGCGGGAGGAACTCCACCGTGGCGCCGGCGGGCACCACGACCGAGGCGCGGTCCGCGGAGCCGACCGGGCGGTCGCCGATCAGCACCGAGCAGGTGCTCAGCATCCGGGTCAGGTCGGGGCGATCCGCCGCCAGGAGAGCCATCAGGTCGGCGAGGGAGAGCCCGCCCGCAGCGACGTCCTCCTCGGCGACACCCGCGGCGGCTCGGGCCGCGGCCCAGTACCGCACCCTCACCCCGGAGCCGCCCGATTCGCACTGAGTAGTACTCACATCGGATATTCTCGCCTCTCCGGACCCGGTCGGCCACACCGGGACCCGCGGGTTCAGCGCCGAGCACGCGACCGACACACCGCCGTCTGCGGGGAGGTGCCCAGATGAGCACCCTGCTGCTGCTGACCAGCGCCCTGCAGCCCTCGGCCCAGGTGCTGCCCGGCCTCGCGCTGCTGCCGCATCAGGTGCGCATCCTCCCCGCCGAGGGCAGCGCCCTGCTGGAGGCACCTGACTGCGACGTACTGCTCGTCGACGGCCGCCGTGAGCTCGCCCACGCCCGCGACCTGGCCAGGCTGATCCGGACCACCGGCTCGGACCAGCCGATCCTGATGATCCTCACCGAGGGCGGTCTGGCCGTCGTCGCCGCGGACTGGGGCATGGACGACGTGGTCCTCGAGACCGCCGGCCCTGCCGAGATCGACGCCCGCATCCGGCTGGCGATCGGCCGCTTCGCCGCGCGGCACGACGCCGACCCCGAGGCACACATCATCCGGAGCGGCGAGGTGGTCATCGACGACGCGGCGTACACCACCAAACTGGGCCGCCGTACGCTCGACCTGACCTTCAAGGAGTTCGAGCTGCTCAAGTACCTCGTCCAGCACCCCGGCCGCGTCTTCACCCGCGACCAGCTGCTGCAGGAGGTCCGGGGCTACGACTACTACGGCGGCACGCGCACGGTCGACGTGCACGTACGCCGGCTGCGCGCCAAGCTCGGACCCGAGAACGAGGCCCTGATCGGCACCGTCCGCAACGTGGGCTACCGCTTCGTGCTGCCGGCCCCGGACAAGAACGCGGAGAAGAGCCCGGACAAGGGCCGCGACCATGAGGACGTGACCACCAGATGAGCACCATCATCGAGATCGGCGAGGACGAGTACGCCGCCTCCCCGGACAGCGGACCGGCCGCCGAGGTACGCCGTGTGGCCGAGGCCTGCGACGCCCACGACGACACGATCACGCTCAACGAGCAGACCTGCCTGCAGTTGAAGAACCGCGGTCTGCGCGGTGCCCGGCTGTGGGTGCGCGATCCGCAGGGGGCGCTGGCGATGGAAGCTAAAGTCGATTTCGATTGAAGAGCGGCTGCTGTCGGCCGGGGAGTCCGGGATGCGCGGCCTTCAGTTTGCAGAGCTCTGGCTGGTGTC
>CAZTHV010000316.1:0-4083 GCA_964613165.1 uncultured Marmoricola sp. | reverse complement strand
CTGAGTGAACGCGGAGAGCGCCGCGGTCCCCGCCGTGGTGCGCGAGCGCAGGTTGATCAGCGTCAGGATCAGCGGGAAGGTGCACAGGCCGGCGCCCAGGATGATCGCCCACAGCCAGGGGAGCGTGGCCGGGCTGAAGATCAGGCCGAGCAGGGCGACGGGATAGCAGGCCATCAGCGCCATCGCCAGCCGCGTCGGGTCGGAGGCGCGCGCGGCCAGGACGGGGATGACCAGCGACAGCGGGATCCCGACGCCGGTCATGACGCCGAGCAGCAGCCCGGCGGTGTGCGCCGAGAAGCCGGCATCGCGGTAGATCTGCGCGATCCAGCCGAAGGCGGAGTACGCCTGCAGCGACTGCAGGCCGAAGAAGAGCGCCATCATCAGCCCGAGCCGGGTGCGGGCGATGTCCCACAGGCCGATGCCGCTGGTGGTCGGCTCGATCGAGCGGTCGTGCCGGATCAGCGCGAACCACGGCAGCGCGGCGACCAGCGCCGTGGCCGCCCAGACGGCCAGGCCCCGGCGCCAGTCGAGAGCTCCGGCGCCGTGCTCGGCGATCGGCACCGTGAGGACCGGGGCGGCGGTCAGGCCGATCGCCATGGCGGTGGTGTAGACGGCGGTCAGCGAGCCGATGCGGTGCGGGAAGTGCAGCTTGACCAAGGACGGCATCAGCACGTTGCCCGTCGCCATGCCAGCGAGGGCCAGGAAGGACCAGGCCAGGAACGCGGTGGATCCGTCGACGTGGGCGCGCATCGCCAGGCCGATGGTGATGCAGGCCAGCGCCAGCAGGGTGATCCGGTGCAATCCGACGATGCGAGCGAGCCGCGGGGCCAGGGCGCCGACCGTGGCGAAGGCGACGACCGGCAGGGAGGTCAGCAGTCCGGCGCTGACCGGTGACATCCGCAGGCCGGTAGTGATCTCGTTGAGGAGCGGGCCGATGCTGACCGCGGCGGGCCGGAGGTTGAATGCCAGGGCCACGATCCCGATGACAACGAGCCATTGCTGCCAGCGAATGCCCCGAGTGCCACGTGTCACGTGGGAATCCAATCAGAGCGGCGAATCCGAGGAGGTGCTGGGTGGATAGGATCGGCGATCATGGCCAGCACCGGCAAGCGCAACCAGCCTGAGCAGCAGGCCCCGCCGGTGCAGCGACTTCGGATCCGCTACGCCAAGCGCGGCCGACTCCGGTTCACCAGTCACCGAGACTTCAGCCGGGCCTTCGAGCGGGCGATCTTCCGCGCCCGCATCCCGATGGCGTACTCCTCGGGCTTCAACCCGCACCCTCGCATCTCATACGCCGGTGCGAGCCCGACGGGAGCGGCGAGCGAGGCGGAGTACCTGGAGATCGGGCTCGCCGAGCAGCTCGATCCGGACGCCGTACGCCGAGAGCTGGATGCGTCGCTCCCGGCGGGACTCGACGTCCTGGAGGTCGTCGAGAGCGCTGGTGGAGCACTCGCCGACCGGCTGGAGGCCTCCGAGTGGCTGCTGTCCCTGCCCGGTGTCGCAGAGGAGGAGCTGGCCGCCGCGGCCTCGGCGCTGCTGGCCGCCACCGAGGTCGAGGTGGAGCGGATGACGAAGAAGGGCCTGCGCCGGTTCGACGTCCGTGCGGCCGTCGTCAGCGCGGCGGTCTCTGCGGACGAGCGCGGCGAGCCGGTGCTCCGCCTGGTCCTGCGCCACGGCGCACCGGCGGTGCGGCCCGACGACGTGCTGACCGCGCTGGGTGAGCTCGCCGGCCTGTCGGCGGCATCCGGAACGCTGACCACGCGACTGGTGCAGGGACCCTTGGCGCCGGACGGGACGATCGGCGACCCGCTCGCCGGCTGAGCGCGGGGTAGGCGGTCTTCTGCCCACAGGTGTGCGATACTGCCCGTGGTGTCCGAGCCGGCGTGCCGGACCGGACACCCGACGACCTTCTCGCCGTCCGGGGCTCCTCCGGGACCTCCGGGTGGCACGGCGGGGTGATCGATGGATCGCCTGACCGCGACGCGGCTGGCTCGAGTGGTGACAGCGCCCGGGCCGCACGACCGCTGACCGCGGTTGGCATCTGTGACACCCCGGCGACGTGAACGCGGAGGGTGTCGTCGCCGACCGAAGGCTTTCGCTGGGCAGGCTCCGATGGTGGACCGGCCCGGCCGCGACCCACGCGGATCGCTCCCCGGACACCGGCTGGGCGCTCGCGTACGAGGAGAACTGCACGTGAGCGATGCAGACGACAACCTGATCCCTGCCAACTCGGGCGCCGAGACGCCTACCGGCCCAGCCGCTGAGACGTCCAGCGAGACTCCCAGCGAGGCCCCGGCCAAGAAGGCGGCCGCGAAGAGGGCGCCGGCCAAGAGGGCGCCGGCCAAGAGGGCGGCTGCCAAGAAGACCGCCAAGGTCGCCAAGGTCGCCAAGGCCGTGGCCGACGACGACGCGCCGCCGGACCGGGCCGCCGAGACCGAGGAGGCCGCTGCGGGCCTGCCGCCGGCGGACGAGCCCACGGTGCCCCGGAAGCGGACGCGCAAGAGCACCAAGAAGGCTGCTCCGGCCGAGCCCGCGGTGGAGGACGCCGCCGGCGCCGCACCGCCGATGGTGCTCTTCCAGACGCCCGAGGCCCAGACGCCCGAGGTGCAGGCTCCTGAGACCCCCGCCGACGGCGAGAGCGCCCCGCGGGCCGACGAGGCCGGCGAGCCCGTGAAGAAGGCGGCGAAGAAGACCGCCAAGAAGGCCGCGTCCAAGTCCAAGAGCAAGAAGGCGACCGCTCCGGTCGAGGACGAGCAGCAGCAGGAGGCCGCCGACGAGCCCGCGAGTGTGGGCGAGAGCGCCGAGGCCGAGCCGGAGGGCGAGGAGTCTGCTGCCGACGGCGGCTCCGACACCGAGTCCGACGGCGAGTCGGACGGCACTGCCCGCCGCCGCCCGCGCCGTCGTGGCGGACGTCGTCGGCGTCGCTCGGGTGGTGACGGCTCGGGCGAGGACAGCGCCGGGGCCGAGGAGGGCGCCGCGGCCGGCGAGAACGGCGAGGACGCCGATGGCGACTCCGAGGGTGAGGGCGGGGAGGCAACCTCCAAGCGCCGGCGTACCCGGGTGCGCAAGCCGCGCAACCCGGAGGACGAGATCACCAGCGTCAGCGGCTCCACGCGGCTGGAGGCCAAGAAGCAGCGCCGCCGCGAGGGCCGCGAGGCCGGCCGGAGGCGCGCGCCGATCGTCAGCGAGGCCGAGTTCCTGACCCGCCGCGAGTCCGTCGACCGGGTGATGGTGATCCGCCAGCACGAGGACCTCACCCAGATCGGTGTCCTGGAGGACAAGGTCCTCGTCGAGCACTACGTCGCCCGTGAGTCGCAGACCTCGCTGATCGGCAACATCTACCTCGGCCGGGTGCAGAACGTCCTGCCCTCGATGGAGGCCGCCTTCATCGACATCGGCAAGGGCCGCAACGCCGTGCTGTACGCCGGGGAGGTCAACTGGTCCGCGCTGGGCCACCCCGAAGGCCAGCCGCGCAAGATCGAGTCGGTGCTGACCTCCGGCCAGCCGGTGCTGGTGCAGGTGACCAAGGACCCGATCGGCCACAAGGGCGCCCGGCTCACCGGCCAGGTCAGCCTGCCTGGCCGGTTCCTGGTCTACGTGCCCGACGGCAACACCAGCGGCATCTCCCGCAAGCTGCCCGACACCGAGCGCAATCGTCTCAAGACACTGCTCAAGGAGATCGTCCCGGACACCGCCGGCGTCATCGTGCGGACCGCGCCGGAGGGCGCCAGCGAGGAGGAGCTGACCCGCGACGTCGAGCGGCTGACCGCGCGCTGGACCGACATCGAGGCCAAGGTGGCCGCGGGCAAGGCGCCCGAGCTGCTGTACGGCGAGCCGGACCTGACCCTCAAGGTCGTCCGCGACCTCTTCACCGAGGACTTCAGCAGGCTGGTCATCCAGGGCGACGACGCCTGGGACCTGGTCGACGGCTACGTCTCGCACGTGGCGCCGGACCTGCGCGACCGCCTCGAGCGCTTCGAGCCGGGGGGCCCGGGGAACGCACGCGACATCTTCGGCGCGCACCGCGTCGACGAGCAGATCGCCAAGGGGCTGGACCGCAAGGTCTGGCTGCCGTCGGGTGGC
>CAZTHV010000315.1:0-4099 GCA_964613165.1 uncultured Marmoricola sp. | reverse complement strand
GACACCACCAAGGCCGTCGCGGAGTCCCTGTACGAGGAGTTCAAGGAGCCGCTGTACGCCGCGCCGCCGCTGCTCAACCGGATGGTAGACGCCGGCCTGCTCGGTCGCAAGACCGGCCGCGGCTTCTACACCTACTCCTGAGCGGCCCTCAGTGGGCTGAGCCGGCGATGTCCTCGACCGCCACGTCGAGTGAGATCGGGGCCGAGACGACGAACCGCTCGCCCGCGCGGACGCTGGCGACCTCGGCGTACGAGCCGTCCCGCAGCGCCCAGGCGACGATCCACGGACCGTCCGGCGCGCTGGCCGGGGCCACCACCCAGTAGTGCTCCACGCCGAGCTGCTCGAACTTGGAGCGCTTGAGGTTGAGGTCGATCAGCCGCGTGCTCGGCGAGAGCACCTCGACGGCGAGGACGGGCATGCCGACGGCGGTGGGCCCGGCGAGAACCTCCTCGCTGGCCATCAGCAGGTCGGGCTGCACCATCGTGTCGTCGCCGGAGGTGATGTCCAGAGGCGCGAACATCACCTCGTAGCCCTCCGGGCAGGCGTTGTCGACCATCCTGAATAGATTCCGCAATGTCCGCTGGTGGTCGATGATCGGCGCGGGCGTCACGATGAGCACCCCGTCGATGAGCTCGTAGCGGTGGTGGGGATCCTCATCGCGGATCGCCGCCAGGTCCGCCACGACGTACGGACGCCCGGGTTCGTGATCGCGCAGCACGGTCATGGTGCTCATGGTGCCTCCTCGCTTCCATGACCGCCAAGAGTCGGCCGTTGCCCGCGGACGCGCAAACGGCAATCCACAGGCGGGACTACCGCCCGCCGAGCCGCCGGGTCAGGCCGGCCGCGGTCGCCCGCACCGCCTCGGCCACGCCGTCGGGGGCGGCGCCGGTGGCGTAGGTGACCGCGACCGCGGTGACCGGCTGGCCGTTGTGGTCCAGCACCGCCGCCGCCACCGAGGCGAAGCCGGTGGTGATCTCGCCGTCCTCGACGGCGTAGCCGCGCTGGCGGGTCTCGGAGAGAACCGTCCGCAGCGCGCTGGGGCTGGCGGGCCCGACCCCGGTCCGGTTCACGAAGGCGGCCCGGTCGGGATAGAGCGCCCGGACCTGCGCCGGCGGCAGCGCGGCCAGGATCGACCGGCCGCTGGCGGCGAGGTGCGCGGGCAGGCGGACGCCGACGTCGGTGACCAGGGGCGGCCGACCGGGTGCGCGCTCCTCGACGACGTAGAGGACATCGCGACCGTGTGGCACCGCCAGATGGGCGGACTCGCCGACCTGGTCGGCCAGCGTCGCGATCGACCGGCGGGCAATACGCTGCAGCGGCTCCTGGCGGAGGTAGCCGCTGCCCACCTCGAACGCGGCGAGCCCCAGTCCGTAGCGGCGCTCCTCGGCCAGGTGGACGACGAAGCCCTCCTCGATCATCGCCTGGATCAGGTGGTAGGCCGTCGAGCGGGGCAGGTCACAGGCGCGCATCACTCGGTCCAGCGGCACCGGGTCGGGCTGCGTGGCGAGGAAGCGCAGCACCCGCATCGCCTTGGTCGCCGCCGGCACCTGCCCCATGGAGGGTGAGCCTACGGACACCGGCGAGCGCACGCGGAGAACTCGCATCGCCGAGGGGTCCGATCCGCGGTTGTGCCCGTCCGGCTACGACGACTCGGCATGGTCGCGCCGCGGGATCAGGGGAGCGGCCAGCAGTGGGAACAGGCCGGTGAGGCCGAAGACCGCGGCGTACCCCCACAGCGGCACCAGCCAGCCGGCCAGCGGAGGGATGGCGGCGGCGGTGAGGAACTGCCCGGTGTTCTGCAGGCCGAGTGCCCGCCCGGACCAGAACGGCCCGGCGCGCTCGGCGACCGCGGTGAAGGCCAGTCCGTTGTCGGCGACGGTGATCGTCGAGGCGAGCACGATCAGCGGGATCGCCACCGTCCAGTCGGCTTCGATGGCCAGACCCAGCGCGATCATCGTGACGCCGGCCGCGATCGCGACCCAGCGGAACGGCCGCATCCGGGAGCCGACCACGTCGGAGAGGTGACCGGCCGCGATCCGCCCGACGGCCCCGCAGACCTGGGCGACCGCGACGAGGGCGCCGGCCGCTCCGGGCGCCCAGCCGCGGCCCACCTGCAGCCAGACCAGCATGAACGTCCACACCGTGAACTGCGGGATCACCAGGAGCATGGAGACGGCATGGATCCGGGCGAGGTAGCCGTCGGCGCGGTAGGGGTTGACCGGTGGGGGAGCGGCGGTGCCGCGCTCGGGCCGTGGCGGATCCACGACCCAGAGCGCGCAGGCCAGTCCGGCCACGGCCGCGATCACCGCGAGCGCGGCGAGCGCCGTGCCGATGCCCGACCGCGCGGCCAGCACCGGGACGGTGACGGCCGCGATCCCGACGCCGATCGGCTGGGCCATCTGCCGGACGCCCATCGCCGCGCCACGCCGCTGGGGCGGGAACCAGCCGACCACGACGCGGCCGCTCGCCGAGTTGCTGCCCGCGCCCGCGGCGCCGGCGACGAAGAGCAGAGCGCCCAAGGCCACGGCCGGCTGGTGCCAGACGGCCGCCAGCCCCAGCGCGACCGCCGAGATCAGCAGGCTGGCGGCCAGCACCAGTCGCTCGCCGATGCGGTCGACGACCACGCCCCAGAGGACCAGCGTGCAGGTGCCGCCCACCATGCTCATGGCGGCGACGGTGCCCGCGGTGGACAGGCTCATCCCCGACGTGTGCAGCGCCGGGATGATGAACGCCGAGCCGTTGACCACCGCGGCCGAGGCGGACTGACCAGCCGTGGACAGCGCGAGCATCCGCCAGCGGTGTCCCGTCGCCTTCGTGCTCATTCGCACAGTCAAACGGCCTTGGCGCCTCGCCCTCCCCGCTTCTCGCCCACTGGTCGCCGAGGCGGCTCGAATTCACCTGTCGAGAGTGACATTGCGCCGCCTCGATGTTGCGAAGAGGTGAGTTCGCGCCGTCTCGGCGTTGCCAGGAGGTGAGTTCGTCTCGGATACAAGACAGGCGTCGGGCCAGTGGGATGGCGGGCGGCGGCGGGACGGGTCTTTGATGGAAGGCATGGAGATGCCAGAGATCGTGGTCGGGGTTGGTCCGGTCGCTCCGGAGGAGCTCGTCGCCGTCGCCCGGCACGGGGCGGTCGTCCGGCTGAGCACCGAGGCGCGGGCCGCCATCGAGCGGGCCCGGGAGACGGTCGAGGAGCTGGCCGCGGCGCCCACCCCGGCGTACGGCGTCTCGACCGGGTTCGGCGCGCTGGCCACCCGCCACATTCCCGTGGAGATGCGCGCCCAGCTGCAGCGCTCGCTGGTCCGCTCGCACGCCGCGGGCTCGGGACCGGAGGTCGAACGAGAGGTGGTGCGCGGGCTGATGCTGCTGCGCCTCTCGACGCTGGCGACCGGCCACACCGGCATCCGGCTGGAGACCGCCGAGCTGTACGCCGACATGCTGAGCGCCGGCATCACCCCGGTCGTCCGCGAGTACGGCTCGCTCGGCTGCTCGGGGGATCTCGCGCCGCTGGCCCATTGCGCGCTCGCCGCGATGGGCGAGGGCGAGGTGCGGGACGCCGCCGGGACCTCGATGCCGGCTGCGGACGCCCTGGCCGCCGCCGGCTTGAGACCGGTCGAGCTCGCGGCCAAGGAGGGCCTGGCGCTGATCAACGGCACCGACGGCATGCTCGCCATGCTGGTGCTGGCCCTGGCCGACCTGGACGTCCTGATGCGTACGGCGGACATCGCCGCGGCCATGTCCGTGGAGGGCCAGCTCGGCACCGACCGGGTCTTCGCCGCGGACCTGCAGGCGCTGCGGCCACATCCCGGCCAGGCCGACTCGGCGGCCAACCTCACCGCGATCCTCAGGGACAGCGGCGTGGTCGCCTCGCACCGTGGGCCAGCCGCGCAGGAGTCGAGCGAGGCACGAGCGAGCGACGAAGCGGCCGATGGGGCACAGTGCAACCGGGTCCAGGACGCCTACTCGCTGCGCTGCTCGCCGCAGGTGCACGGCGCCGCCCGGGACAGCTTCGCCCACTGCGCGCTGGTGGCCTCCCGTGAGCTGGCCAGCGCGATCGACAACCCGACGGTGGTCGAGGCGGGTCCCGGCGGAAGGGTCGAGT
>CAZTHV010000314.1:1735-4124 GCA_964613165.1 uncultured Marmoricola sp. | reverse complement strand
GTGCGTGGTGCGCTCGTACAGCGAGATCGGGCAGCCGACGTGGGTGCAGATCTTCGAGTAGCACAAGATCCCCTCGACACCCCAGTTCTCCGAGCCCGGCTTGATGTCGTCGGGGTGCATCCGGACCAGGATCACCGCGGCCTTGGCCTTCTCCTGCAGCAGCTCGGTGCCGTGGACGACCGGGTGGCCGTCCACGGTCTCGAAGAAGATGGCCGGCTCGGCGTTGACCAGCTGGCCGACCTGCATGTCGGCGGGCTTGATGGCCGCGCCGTCGACGTCCTGGACCACGCGCATGCCCTTGCGCCAGATGGTGTGGGCGAGCTTGTTGCCGGGCAGCGGGCCGAGGTCGCGCAACGCGACGATGGCCGGCAGGCCGAGGAAGGCGAGCGCGCCGAGCAGCGAGTTGCGCACCAGCGGGCGCCGGGCGATGCCGGAGTCGTCGATGCCCTGCTGCAGCGCCTCGAGGGCCTCCTCGCGGTCATCCTCGGTGGAGGAGGCAGAGTGGCGGTACTCGACGATCTCGTGGTCGCTCATCAGCTTGCGCGACCACTGGATCGCGCCGACGCCGATGCACAGCAGGGCCAGGCCCAGCGCGGCACCGAGGGCGACCGTCGAGGCGCCCATGCCGAGGAAGACCGAGGGGTCCTTGCCGACGTCGAGGGCGAAGTAGGCGACGCAGAAGAGCAGCGCGAAGACGATCGAGACGCCGAAGAGCGTCGCGACCTGGCGCTCCGCGCGCTTCTCGGCGTCGGCGTCGACGTCGGTCGGCCGGGGGAGGTGCTCGGGCAGGCCGGGGTTGGCGATCGGCTCCTCCGCCGGGAGCGAGACCGTCTCCAGCTCGTGCTGATCGCTCACGCCGCGCTCTCCTTCTTCTTGGTCTTGGCGCGGGCCGTCCCTGAGGTGATCCAGATGCCGACGCCGATGAGGCCGCCGATGCCGAGCAGCCAGGCGAAGAGCCCCTCCGAGACCGGGCCGAAGGAGCCCAGGGTGAAGCCACCGTAGCTCGGCGTCTCCTCGTTCTTCTTCAAGTAGGCGATGATGTCGCGCTTGTCCTCCGAGGAGAGCACGTCGTCGGAGAAGACGGGCATCTGCTGGGGACCGGTGAGCATCGCCAGGTACAGGTCGCGCTCCGAGACGCCGATCAGCGTGGGCGCGTACCTGCCGTCAGGGAGCGCGCCGCCGCTCCCGGCGAAGTTGTGGCAGGCGGTGCAGTTGGTGCGGAAGAACTGGCCGCCACGGGTCACGTCACCCTTGGCGGGGTCGTACGCCGACGCGTCCGGGACCGCGGGACCCGGGCCGAGGGTGGACACGAAGGCGGACAGCGCCGCGATCTCCTCGTCGTTGTAGACCGGCTTCTTGCGCACCGCCTGGGCGCCGGGCTGGACCATCGGCATCCGGCCGGTGCCCACCTGGAAGGTCACCGCGGCCGCCCCGACACCGGCCAGCGGCGGGCCGTACTGGGTGCCGCGCTCGGTGAGGATGCCCTCGCCGTTCTTGCCGTGACAGGAGGAGCAGCCGACCAGGAAGAGCGCTCGCCCCTTGGCCACGGTCGCGGCGTCGTCCTCGATCTTGGTCGCGCTGGCCGGCGCGAACGCGGCGTACAGGCCGCCGGCGGTCAGCAGCCCCGCGACGAGCACGGCCACCGGCGCCATCCGGCCGCGGCGTCTCGTCGAGAGACGGCCCAGGAAACGGTGGAGAGCCCGCCTCACGGGCTGTCCAGGGAGCTTGCGCGTGAATCGCACACCAGGTCCTTAGGGATGTCGTGGGCTACTTGAGGAGGTAGATCATCGCGAACAGGCCGATCCAGACGACGTCGACGAAGTGCCAGTAGTACGACACGACGACGGCGCTGACGGCCTGCTCGTGGGTGAAGCGCCGCGCGACGAAGGTGCGGCCGAGCACGAAGAGGAAGGCGATGAGACCGCCGGCCACGTGGATGCCGTGGAAGCCGGTGGTCAGGTAGAACATGCTGCCGTACGACGAGGCCGGGATCGTCATGCCCTGGTGGATCAGCTCGGTGTACTCGAAGGCCTGGCCGCCGATGAAGATCGAGCCCATGATGTAGGTGAGCACGAACCACTCGCGCAGGCCCCAGCCCTTGACGTTCAGCAGGCTGCCGGTGCGGCCGACCTGGCCGCGCTCGGCAGCGAAGACGCCCATCTGGCAGGTGAACGACGAGAGCACCAGGATGGTCGTGTTGACCGACGCGAACGGTACGTTCAGCTCGGCGGTGGACTGGGCCCACAGATCGGGGCTGACGGCGCGGATCGTGAAGTAGGCCGCGAAGAGCGTGGCGAAGAACATCAGCTCGCTGGAGAGCCAGATGATGGTGCCGACGCTGACCATGCTCGGTCGGTCGTGGTGCCCGTGGAGCCGGGATGCCGGGATC
>CAZTHV010000314.1:0-1725 GCA_964613165.1 uncultured Marmoricola sp. | reverse complement strand
CGCAGTTGCTGTCGCCACGGAGCCATTATGTCGATACTGATCCCGGAGAGCACCCCGGGTACCCCGTTTGCGCCGGCGTGTTCTCGCGCGACCTAGGCTGGACGCGTGACCGACCGCCTGGGAGCCATGCTGGCGCCGCTGACGAGCGTGCCCGATCTGCCCCGGTTCACCCCTTCCTCGATCTTCACCGAATGGGGCATCTCGCCGTACCTCTTCGTGGGCACGGTCTGGGTGGCAGGGATCTATCTGGCCGGCGTCTGGCGGCTGCGCGACCGCGGCGACCGGTGGCCGGTGGGCCGGACGGTGGGCTTCCTGATCGGCGTCGGGTCGTTCTGGTTCGCGACGTCGTCCGGGCTGGCGGCGTACGACACCGTGCTGCTCAGCGCGCACATGGGGCAGCACATGATCCTGTCGATGGTGGTCCCGGTGTTCCTGGCGCTGGGGGCCCCGGTGACGCTGGCGCTGCGCACGCTGCCGTCCGCACCGCGGCGGTGGCTGCTCGCGGTGCTGCACTCGCGGTTCGCCCGGGTGCTGTCCTTCCCGCCGCTGGCGTTCGTCCTCTACGTCGCCAGTCCCTGGGCGCTCTACTTCTCCGGCTGGTACCGCGCCTCCCTGGAGTCGCCCTACATCCACGAGATGATGCACATCCACCTGGTGCTGGTCGGCTGCCTGTTCTTCTGGCCGCTGATGGGCATGGACCCGGTGCCCGGGCGGGTGCGCTACCTGTTCCGGCTGCTGCTGATCGTGATGACGCTGCCGTTCCACGCGTTCCTGGGGGTGACGATCATGAGCCAGACCGAGCTGCTCGGCGGCGACTGGTACCCCTCGCTGCACGCGCAGCTGGCGTGGCTGCCGGACCCGGCCCAGGACCAGCGCCTGGCCGGCGGCATCCTGTGGGCCTCCGGCGAGCTGGTCGGGCTGCTCTTCTTCGGCGTGCTCTTCGTCCAGTGGGTCCGCTCCTCGATGCAGGAGGCCAAGCGCGAGGACCGCCGCCTCGACCGGCTGGAGCGGCAGGCGATCCGGACCCCGGAGGCGGCCGCGGCCGTCGAGACCCCGGCCGGCGCGCCCGAGTAGCCCCGCGTGGCACGGGACTGAGTAGCATCGGCCTCGTGACGGCGAACTCCACCCTCCGGATCCTGGTCTACAGCGACGACTCCGACACCCGCCAGCAGGTGATCCTGGCGCTGGGCAGCCGGGTGCACCCCGACCTGCCCGCGCTGGAGTACGTCGAGGTCGCCACCGAGCCGGTGGTCTGGCAGCAGCTCGACGCCGGCGGCATCGACATGGCGATCCTCGACGGCGAGGCGACGCCCGCGGGCGGGATGGGGATCGCCCGGCAGATGAAGGACGAGATCTACGGCGCGCCGCCGGTGCTCGTGCTCACCGGGCGGCCGCAGGACGACTGGCTGGCCACCTGGTCGCGGGCCGAGGCGGCCGTCTCGCACCCGATCGACCCGATCGAGCTCGCCGAGGCCGTCATCCGCCTGCTGCGTCCGCGCGTGCCCGTCCGCGGCTGACTCGGCGGATGAGCGAGCTGACCTGGCCCGAGGTGCTGTCCGGGCTCGTCGACCGGCGCGACCTGACCACCGAGCAGACGGCCTGGGCGATGGGCCAGGTCCTCAGCGGCGCGGCTACGCCGGTGCAGATCGCCGGCTTCGCCGTCGCCCTGCGCGCCAAGGGCGAGACGGTCGAGGAGGTCCAGGGGCTGGTCGAGGCGATGTACGC
>CAZTHV010000313.1:861-4197 GCA_964613165.1 uncultured Marmoricola sp. | reverse complement strand
CAATCCGTACCAGATGGTCAAGGACCTGCGCACCGAGTACGAGACCGGCAATCCGCAGGCCGTGCTCGACGGCGAGATCGACGGCTTCCTCGAGGCCGGCATCCGCTGGCGGCGCAGCGCCGAGTCGGCGCCCTCCTGACTCGCCATGGGTGACCTGTCCTAGCCGGGACGAGGTCGCGCACGAGGAGATGGTCGACCGGGTCGCCCGGGGCCGGCGTGAGGCAGTGGACGCCGAGCGGCACGTGCCGGACTGCCGATCACCTGGCCGTCAAGGCTCCGGCGACGGCGACGCACCAGGCGCCGGCGCGATCAGCGGGGCTCTCGGTGCGGGCTCCGACCACCTCGCAGGTCAGCCAGGTGTCGCCGAAGAGCCCGGCGTGTCGGACCCGCTCACGCTGGCGGCCGACCGGGCAGGTCTGCAGCAGCGACGGCGATCCGAACGCCGGGGGAGTGGTGACGGTGCAGCCCTTGCGGGCTCCTGCCTGGGCGACCACGTCGGCGGCGAAGGCGGCGTCGACCGGCCGGGCGAAGACCCAGGCGCGTGCGGTGGTCGCGGCGGGGCGGGTGCCGCGACTCCACTCGCAGCCCAGCTCGTGGGTGACGTCGCCGCCAAGACCCGTGCCGGCGGCGACCCGAGCCTGGTCGCCGTTGTCCCAGGACCGGTGCTCCTCCGACGGGCCGTCCAGCGCTTCGGCGACCGCGGTCTCGGGGACCAGGTCGCAGAAGGCGATCCGGCTCAGCGGCGGTGAGCCGTACTCGGCGATCGGCGTCGGCTCGACGGGCTTCGGCGGCGTCGGCTCCGAGGAGCACCCGGCTGCCAGCGCGAGCAGCACCGCCGCGACCGCCCAGAATCTCGCGACACGGCCTCTGCGTGGGTAGCGGACGGGCACCCACAGGAGAGTAGGCCATGGCGCCGGCCCGGCGCGCGTCCCGGGATCCTTGGGGCGCCTCGCCTACAGTGAGTTGGCGGCCGAGCGCCTCGCGCGTCTTCCCCCACATCCCCGACCCCGGCCGCCCCAGAGATCACGTGATCAGATTCGAGAACGTCTCCGCCACCTATCCGGGACAGCACAAGGCCGCCCTCGCCAATGTCAGCGTCGACGTGGAGAAGGGCGAGTTCGTCTTCCTCGTCGGCGCCTCCGGCTCGGGCAAGTCCACCTTCCTGCGGATGGTGCTGCGCGAGGCGCGGCCCAGCCATGGCCGGGTGTACGTCGCGGGCAAGGAGATCAACCGGCTGGCCGGCTGGAAGGTCCCGGCCCTGCGCCGCAAGATCGGCACCGTCTTCCAGGACTTCCGGCTGCTGCCCAACAAGACCGTGTCCGAGAACGTCGCCTTCGCGCTGCAGGTGATCGGCAAGCCGAGGAGCCATATCAACAAGGTGGTCCCGGAGACCCTGGAGCTGGTCGGCCTGGACGGCAAGGGCCGGCGGATGCCCGACGAGCTGTCGGGCGGCGAGCAGCAGCGGGTCGCGATCGCGCGGGCGTTCGTCAACCGGCCGATGATCCTCATCGCCGATGAGCCGACCGGCAACCTCGACCCCAACACCAGCGTCGGGATCATGAAGCTGCTCGACCGGATCAATCGGACCGGCACGACCGTCTTGATGGCCACCCACGACGCCGGCATCGTCGACCAGATGCGCAAGCGCGTGATCGAGCTCGACTCCGGCAACCTCGTACGCGACCAGAGCCGCGGCGTCTACGGCTTCCAGCACTGAGAGCGCGGAATTCCATGCAGCTTCGCTATGTCTTCTCCGAGACCGGGACCGGCCTGCGCCGCAACGTCTCTATGACGGTCGCCCTGGTGGTCACCATCTTCGTCTCGCTGACCCTGGTCGGCATGGGCCTGCTGCTCAACGCGCAGGCGCAGAAGGCCGAGACCTACTGGGGCAGCAAGCTCCAGATCACCGTCTTCCTGTGCAACCAGAACTCGCAGACGCCGCACTGCACGTCGGGCGAGGTCGACGACGCGCAGAAGCAGGCGATCACCGAGGTGCTGGGCACCCATCCCGAGGTGGCCTCCTTCTACCACCAGACCAAGGACCAGGCCTTCGCCACGTGGAAGCGGGTCTACGTCTCCAAGGACAAGACCGAGCAGGAGATCTACTCCACGGTCACGCCCGAGGACATGCAGGAGTCGTACTGGGTCCAGCTCAAGGACCCGAACAAGTACCGAGGGGTCGAGTCGGCGCTGTCCGGGATGGACGGCGTCACCGCAGTCCGTGACCTGCGCACGGTGCTCAAGCCGATCTACTTCTGGATGACGGTGATGAAGTGGGGCGCGATCGCGGTCGCGGCGTTCCTGCTGGTCGCGGCCATCCTCCAGGTCGGCAACACGATCCGGCTGGCGGCCTTCGCCCGCCGCAAGGAGATCGGCATCATGCGCCTGGTCGGCGCCTCCAGCCTCTACATCTCGTTGCCGTTCCTGATGGAGACCCTGGTCGCCGCGCTGATCGGCATCGCGCTGGCCTCGGCCACGCTGCTGACCTTCATGTACGTCGTGATCTACGGCCGGCTGAGACCCGGCTCGCACATCGTCGAGTGGGTCGACTGGAACGACGCGGTGATGTCGATCGCCGGCATCGCCGTGCTGGGTGTGCTGCTGACGCTGATTCCGACACTCGTGATGACCCGCAAATACCTCAAAGTCTGAGAACCAGCGGCTACCGTCACTTCTGTTCACTTCTTCCCCAATTTGAACAGGTTTCCTCCGTGGAGCGTCTTCCCCGTCCGTTCCGTCGTGCCCGCGCCGGGCTGAGCCTCGGCCGGTCGGCGGTCCTCGCGCTGGCCTGCGTGGCCGCGCTCGCGGTGCCGGGCGCCGCACCTGGCGCCTTCGCCGACGACCTGCACGACAAGCAGTCGGAGGTGAAGAAGGGCATCAAGCAGGCCACTGAGCACCTGGAGGAGTCCAGCGCCGCCGCGGCTGCCGCGGCGAAGCGGCTGAGTGCCGCGAAGACGCAGCTCGCCGACGCCCAGAAGCGCCTGGCCGCTGCGGAGGGCAAGCTGGGCGCAGCGCGCGTCCTCGACGCACAGATGCAGGCCAGGCTGACCGAGGCCGAGGCCGCTCTCGCCCAGGCCGAGCAGGAGCTGAGCGACGGGATCGCGGCCGTGGCCGAGCAGCGCGCCGACGTCGGCCGGCTGGCGGCCGAGAACTTCCAGTACGGCGACCCGAAGCTGATGGGCCTGGCCGTCGTACTGAACTCTCAGGACCCGGCCGAGCTGACCACCCAGCTCAACACCGTGGACAACCTGATGAGCCGTGAGTCCGCCGCGCTGGAGCGGTTCAAGGCGGCCCGGGCCTTGCTGGAGACCCAGCGCGACCAGGTGGAGACGGCCC
>CAZTHV010000313.1:0-851 GCA_964613165.1 uncultured Marmoricola sp. | reverse complement strand
CGGAGAAGCGCCAGGAGGCCGCGGTCAACCTGGCCCGGACCACCAGGCTGGAGGCCCGCGCCCAGAGTGCGCGCGACAAGGTCGCCACCTCGGTCGCCGAGCGCGGCTCCGCCGCCGCGGCGGCCCGGCGCGCCCGCGCCGCGGACCGCAAGAAGCTGCGCCAGCTCAAGCGCGAGGAGAAGCGGATCAAGCGGCTCATCATCGAGCGCGCCAAGCACCAGAAGGGCGGCTACTCCGGCGACGCCGGCGGGTTCCTGCTCCGCCCGGTGCCCGGCTATGTCACCTCGCCGTTCGGCTACCGCAAGCACCCGATCTACGGCTACTGGGGACTTCACGACGGCGTGGACTTCCACGCGCCGTGCGGCTCGCCGCTGCGCGCGGGCTCCTCGGGCACGGTCATCTCGGAGTACTACTCCAGCGTCTGGGGCAATCGGCTGCTGCTCGACGTCGGTCGGGTCAACGGCAAGTCGATGACGCTGATCTACAACCACATCAGCAGCTACCGGGTCCGCGAGGGCGGCAAGGTTGGTCGCGGTGACACGGTGGCGCTCGCCGGCAGCACAGGCTGGTCGACGGGCTGCCACCTGCACTTCACCGTGATGCTCGACGGCAACCCGGTGAACCCGACGCAGTTCTTCTGAGGGGTCTCAGCTTCCCGGGACCGCCTTGGCGACCACCACCAGGTACCGGGTGTAGTGGAAGTGCCGCCCGTCGCGCTCCACGACGCGGTTGGTGCAGGTGACCAGGACCAGTCGATGCCTGCCTTTGGTCTTGAAGTAGCGGCGGGGCAGCGGACGGGACCGGTCGTAGGTGGCCTTGCCGACGACGCGGAACCGATGGGAGTCGGGCCC
>CAZTHV010000312.1:0-4228 GCA_964613165.1 uncultured Marmoricola sp. | reverse complement strand
GGTCGGGCCGACCACGCCCAGGGCTCCCAGAGGCTCGCCCAGCGGATCCGTCAGATCGTCCTCCGCCGGGCCGTAGCCGGTGGCGACCACCGACGTGGCGGCCAGTCGATCGTAGGGCCCCTCGTGGCCGATGCGGACGGTGACCTGCGAGGAGGTCGCCTGGCCGAGCAGCTTGAGCAGCACGACGTGCTCCTCCAGCGCCTCCAGCACCGGCCGGATGGAGACGTCGAAGCTGTCCCCGAAGCGGGCCAGGTTGGCGGTGCCGCCGACGACCACGCGCTCGTCGGAGCGGTGCGAGGACATCGCCTCGACCAGGCTGGCCACGACCGCGGCGTACGCCGGGCGGAAGGGCTCGCCGGTCTCACCCGCCAGAGTGCCCAGCGCCACCGCGGCCTCGGAGATGCGCTGGCCCGCCGCCGCCTGGTTGATCCGGGTGCGCAACTCGGCGAGGGCGTCCTCGGACATCTCGGTGGCGACCTCGACGACGCGCTGCTCCACGCGGCCGTTGGAGAGGATCAGCACGGCGAGCAGCCGGCTCGGCGACAGGGTCACCAGCTCGACGTGCCGCACCGTCGACCGGGCCAGGGCGGGGTACTGCACGATGGCGACCTGCTGGGTCAGCTGGGCGAGCAGCCGGACACTGCGCTGGACCACGTCGTCGATGTCATGGGCGCCCTCGAGGAAGGTCGCGATCGCCCGCCTCTCCGCCGCCGAGAGCGGCTTGAGCCGGGTCAGCCGGTCGACGAAGAACCGGTAGCCCTTGTCGGTCGGGATCCGGCCCGCACTGGTGTGCGGCTGGGCGATCAGGCCCTCCTCCTCCAGCACGGCCATGTCGTTGCGGACGGTCGCCGGCGAGACGCCGAGCCGGTGCCGCTCGACCAGGGTCTTGCTGCCCACCGGCTCGTGCGTGGCGACGTAGTCCTCCACGATCGCGCGGAGCACGGCAAGGCGGCGATCCTCGGTGACCATCGCGCTCTCCTTCCCCGGCTGGCACTCCGTGATGCTGAGTGCCAAGTCTACTCGGGCATGTCGCTCCACGCTCGGCCGTCGCGAGCGTCGCATCCACGGGATGGATCCCAAGGCGCCGGAGCGAAGCCATACCGGAGGTCGTGTTGCGAGCGACGGCCGGTGACATCCTCTTGGCGCGAGCCGCCCGTGGGGCGGCGCACAGCAGACCATGGTGTGGAGCGAGGTGCCCTAACCTCGAACACGTGACGGAGTTCATCGAGGTGGCCGACCGCGTCTGGGTCGCGCGCTGCGAGTGGCTCGACGTCAACGTCACCGCGATCGCCGGCGGGCGCGGCCTGGTCGTGGTCGACACGTTCGTCTCGGCCGCCGGCGCGCGCGAGGTTCTCACCGCCCTGCGCCGGGTCAGCCGGGCTCCGCTGATCGCGGCCGTGGACACGCACGTCCACTTCGACCACACCTTCGGCAACGCGGTTCTCGCTGCCGAAGGTGCCGAGCTGATCGCCCACGAGGCGGCGATCGCCGCATTGCCGGAGCATGCGGCGCGGACCCGCGCCGACGCCGCCGCTCGGTCCGCCGACGGGGACGACCGGCGGTACGCCGACGTGGCGGCGACCGAGATCGCCGTACCGGAGCGCTCCTTCTCCTCGGTCCTGGCCCTGGATCTCGGCGACCGGCTGGTCGAGGTGCTGCACCCCGGCCGCGGCCATACCGACGGCGATGCCGTGGTCCGGGTGCCCGATGCCGACGTGCTCCTCGCCGGGGACCTGGTCGAGGAGTCGGCCGCGCCCTCCTTCGGCGAGGACTGCTTCCCGATGGACTGGCCGGCGTCCCTGGACGTGGTCCTGGGTCTGGTCTCCGCCGACACCGTGGTGGTGCCGGGACATGGCGCGCCCGTCGGGCGGGACTTCATGGAGGAGCAGCGGGCCGCGATCGGCATCGTCGCGGAGACGATCCGCGACCTGGTCACCCGCGGGGTGCCGGCGGACCAGGCCCTGGAGACGGCCGCAGCCTGGCCCTATCCGCGGGAGGGCCTGTCCCACGCCGTGCTCCGCGGCTACGAGCAGCTGCCGCGACAACGGCGGCAGCTGCCCCTCTTGTAGGACCTAGTCCTCGGTCTCCTCGGCTTCGTCGGGTCCCTCCGCCAGCAGGCCGTAGAGCGCGCGCCTGGTGTCGGCCAGGATGCGCACTGCCTTGTCGCGCTGGTCGGGGGTGCCGGTCGAGGCGACCTGGATGATCGCACCGACCGTCTGGGAGATCACCCGGCGCAGGTCGGCGGAGCCGTCTTCCACGTCGGGCTCGTCGAAGACGCGCCACATCCGGGCGATCCCGTCGGCGTGCGCCTCGACGCGCCGGCGACCCTCTTCGGTGATCCTCAGGGTCTTGCGGCCGTCGGGGGTCTCCTCGACGAGTCCCTCGTCCTGCAGCTGGGCGATGGTGGGGTAGACCGAGCCGGGGCTCGGCTTCCACGCCTCGCCGGTGCGCTCGGCGATGTGCTGGATGATCTGGTAGCCGTTGACCGGCTCCTCGCTGGTGGCGAGCACGTCGAGGATCGCGGTGCGGACGTCGCCGCGACGCGCCCTCGACCGGCGTCCTCCTCGGCCACCGGCCGACCGGCCCCACTGCGGGCCGAACATCTGGGCGACCCACGGCGGCGGGTCCATCGGGCCGGCGTCGGCACCGAAGTCACCGCCGCGCCCGGGTCCGCCCTGCCGGTGTCCGTGGCGGGTGCCACGTCCGGGCCGCTGGCGGCGCACCGGCTCGAACTCGTTCCATGCGTTCTCGTGTCGGTTCCTCATCTCGTTCCTCCTGGAAGATCTGGTCGAGAGATCTGGTCGAAGCGGCATCTCGAAAACGATGCCGATCCGTCTCGATGCACTCACGATATATCGCGATGGTCCGTAGCGCAAGTCGGCCCGGTACGCCGAGGCGGCGCAAGCTCACCTCTCAGCGGTGCATCGCGCGCCGTCCCGACCGTGGCGCAGGGGCTAGCGCGAGGCCCACCGCTCCGAGGGCAGCGGGAAGGGATTGAACCGGCAGCCGCCCAGCCCCTTGGACTGCTGCGCCATCACCGGCGCGAGCCTGCCGCGACCCGGGCAGCCGCGATGCCGGTGGCCGAGCCAGTGGCCGGTCTCGTGGTTGACCACCATGTGCCGGTAGTCGCGCAGCGACAGGTGGGCGGCGTTCCAGGCGGGCGAGGCGTGCTGCCAGCGGGTCTGGTTGATGATCACGTTGCGCCCCGATCGGCAGCTCCACGTCGAGCTGCACGGGTAGCCGAAGCTGGGCAGCGTGCCGGCGTTGGCCAGGTAGAGCGTGAACTGACCGCCGCGGGCGACCCGCTTGAACCGGTAGCCGGCCGAGCGCCAGCCGCGCGGGTCGGCGTACGTCTGCGCGGCGAGCCGGGCGAAGGCGGCCTTGTCCGCGGAGATCGAGCCGCGGGTGGCGATGCTGTAGGTGAAGGTACGCCGCACCTTGACCCGGTGCTTGATCCGCACCGTCCGGGCCGACTCGGCGACGGTGTCGGCATAGCCCGGGCGCGCGACGATCACCCGCACGCTCACCCGGGTGCCGAAGTCGGCGGCCTGCAGGGTGTACCGGCGGCCCATGGCCTTGGGGATCGGCACGCCGTCGCGTAGCCAGCGGTAGCGCACCGATGCCGGCCCGGGCGCCCACGCACCCGGCTTCGCGGTGAGCTTCCTCCCCCACCGCTTCACGCCCTTGACCGACGGCGCCTTGACCAGGGTCAGCTCGGCCGGAGCGGGCACGTCTTCGGCGGGCGCCGCACCCGCGCCCGGCACCCCGACCGGGGCCAGCACCTGGGCGAGCACGGCGATCAGGATCGTGACGAGGATGCGCGGCGTGTGACTCACCCGCTGGAGGCTACCGCCCGGATACTGTCGCGCGGGTGAGCACTGCAGGTCATGGCCGCTACGGCACCGACATCCTCAGCACCGACTGGCGTGCCCCCAAGAACGGCCGCGCGACCGAGCACCCCGCCGAGCTGGGGCTCGTCGTGGAGGAGGTCACCACCGACTGGTGCGGCGAGATCGTCAGGGTCGAGCGCGACCTCGGCACGGTGATCCTGGAGGACCGCCGGCAGCGGCGGCGCACCTTCCCGTTGGGACCCGGCTTCCTTCTCGAAGGCCGTCCGGTGATCCTGGTCGCGCCCCCGCGCTCGGGACCGGCCCGGCCGACGCGCACGGCCTCGGGCTCGGTGGCCGTCCACGACGCACCCGCCCGGGTGGCGCGGGCCAGCCGGATC
>CAZTHV010000311.1:0-4245 GCA_964613165.1 uncultured Marmoricola sp. | reverse complement strand
CGGTGATGTACCTCGGCAAGATCGTCGAGATCGGCGACCGGGACACCGTCTACAACCGCGCCCACCATCCGTACACCCAGGCACTCCTCTCGGCGGCGCCGGACGTCAAGCAGGCCGCGGTCGGAGGCCGGCGCGAGCGCATCCGGCTGGAGGGCGACGTGCCCAGCCCGATCGACCCGCCGTCGGGCTGTCGGTTCCGCACCCGCTGCCAGCTCGCCCAGGAGATCTGCGCCAAGGTCGAGCCGCCGCTGCTGCAGATCGGCCCGAAGCACAAGGCCGCCTGCCACTTCGCCGGCGAGCTGGGCCGCCACCCGGCGACGCCGGTGACCATGGACGTCCTGGGCATCGACGAGACCGGCGCACCCGTCCCCGGCGCCACCCCCAGCGGCACCCTCAACCAGCCCGGCTACGACTCGACCTGGCTCGACCTGCGCAACGGACAGCCCGCCCACACCTGACCCCCACCCCCCACCCCTCGCCGAAGCGGCGCAAACTCACTCCCCATTCCAGCCGAGGCGGCACAAATTCACTCCTCAGAAGTGAATTTCCGCCGCCTCGGCGGCGTTGTGCGAGGGATTCGAGCCGCTTCGACGTGATGGGATGGGAGGCGTGGACGAGGGTCTGTTCGCGGCACCGGCGACGGCCGCTCACCCAGCGCTGCCGGCTGGTCAGCGGGCGGGGAGCCTGGCCGGCAACACGCATGCCTCGGCGCCGCTGGCGGTGCGGATGCGGCCGCGGACGCTGGAGGAGCTGGCCGGGCAGCAGCACCTGCTCGCTCCGGGCTCGCCGCTGCGCCGGCTGATCGAGGGCGACCAGCCGATGTCACTGCTGCTGTGGGGGCCGCCGGGGACCGGCAAGACCACGATCGCCTCGATCGTCTCCGGGCAGACCAACCGGATCTTCGTCGAGGTCTCCGCCGTCGCGGCGGGGGTCAAGGACGTGCGGGCCGCCATCGACGGCGCTCGAGCGCGGCTGGTGTCGACGGGCCAGGAGACGGTGCTCTTCGTCGACGAGGTGCACCGGTTCACCAAGGCTCAGCAGGACGCGCTGCTGCCCGGCGTGGAGAATCGCTGGGTCACCTTGGTCGCCGCCACCACGGAGAACCCCTTCTTCTCGGTGATCTCGCCGCTGCTCTCACGCAGCCTGCTGCTCACCCTGGAGCCGCTGACCGACGACGACGTGCGGGGCGTCATCCTCCAGGCCGTGGCCGACGAGCGCGGACTGGCCGGCACGGTCCGGCTCGAGGAGGACGCGCTGGACCACCTGGTCCGGCTCGCGGGCGGCGACGCCCGGCGAGCATTGACCTACCTGGAGGCCGCGGCCGGCGCCGCGTTGGCGCGGGTGGCGTCGGACTCGACCGACGACGGCCCGCCCGACGACGGGGCCGTGGTGGTCGACCTGGAGACCACCGAGACCGCGGTCGACCGTGCCGCGGTGCGCTACGACCGCCAGGGCGACCAGCACTACGACGTCATCAGCGCCTTCATCAAGTCGATGCGCGGCTCCGACGTCGACGCCGCGCTGCACTATCTCGCCCGGATGATCGAGGCCGGCGAGGACCCGCGGTTCATCGCCCGGCGGCTGGTGATCCTGGCCAGCGAGGACATCGGCCTGGCCCATCCCACCGCGCTGACCACGGCCGTCGCGGCAGCGCAGGCGGTTCAGCTGATCGGGATGCCCGAGGCGCGGCTCAACCTGGCCCAGGCGACCATCGAGCTCGCCGCGGCGCCCAAGTCCAATGCCGTCATCATGGCGATCGACGCGGCGAGTGCGGACGTGCGGTCGGGGCGGATCGGCTCGGTGCCGTCTCACCTGCGGGACGCGCACTACTCGGGCTCCAAGTCGCTCGGCCATGGCACCTCGTACCAGTACTCCCACGATGCCCCCTACGGGATCGCCAGCCAGCAGTACGCTCCCGACGAGCTGACCGACGCCGTCTACTACCGGCCGACCGAGCACGGCGCGGAGGCCGCGGTCAAGGAGCGCTGGGAGCGGATCAGGCGGATGCTCCGGGGAGAGACCGGCGACTAGGGCAGGTCGCCCGATGGCGTGGCCCGCTGCGCGCCGAGCACCGGGCGACCTGCCCTAGTAAGGTCGTCCCTCGTGGAGACGGCAAGCACGGTCCTGGCCGCGGTGGCGGCCGCTGCCCTGGTCGCCTCCGCGATCCTGCTGGTCGCGCTGCTGCGGCAGCGTGGTCGCTCCCGGGCGGACCTGGAGGCGGTCCTGGCACATGCTCGGGCGGAGACCGAGGAGCTGCGCCGGCAGCTGGAGGAGCTGGCCGGGCGGATCGAGCGTCCCGCGGCGCCCGCCGAGGCGGAGTTCGTGATCACCTCGGTCGGCGAGCCCCGACCCGACGGCGTGCAGCCGGGCCCGCTGGAGGTGCCCGACCGGCTGGTGCTCGGCGCCACCCTCGGCGGGCCGCTGGTCAAGGCCGCGGCGTTCACCCACGGCCTCCGCCGGGCGCTGTCCGCGGAGTCGCGGAACCGGATCCGGTTCGCGATGCGCCAGGAGGTACGCCGGTCCCGCCGCGAGCGCCGCCGGGAGATGAAGGCCGCCTGGCGCCTGCACCAGGCCAGGTTCCGGGAGACGCAACGGTCCGACGGCCTGGCGGACCCGGCATGAGCGAGCGAGGGCGCGGATGAGGCGCACGCTGTGGTTCGTGGCCGGCGCCGGCGTCGGCGTGTACGCCGTGGTCAAGGCCCGCCGGGCCGCGGAGGCGCTGACCCCCGACGGCCTGCGCGACCGGCTCTCCGGTCTCGGCGCGGGCGCCCACGTCTTCGCCGAGGAGGTGCGCAGCGGGATGGGGGAGCGCGAGACCGAGCTGCGAGAGCGGCTCGGCCTGGCCCTGGAGGGACCCAAGCAGCTGCAGGCGGGACCTGCCGGCCCCGGGCAGGGCACCAGTCCTCCTCGACCCGCAGGCGCCCCGGGAATGGACCCAGAGTTGAACCCAGAGAGAACGGGAGCAGATGGACACCGCTGAGATCCGCCGCCGCTTCGTCGCGCACTTCGAGGCCGGGGGTCACCAGGTGGTGCCGTCGGCGTCGTTGCTGCTCGACGACCCGACGCTGCTGTTCGTCAACGCGGGCATGGTGCCGTTCAAGCCGTACTTCCTGGGCCAGGAGACCCCGCCGTTCCCGCGGGCGGTCAGCGTGCAGAAGTGCGTGCGCACCCTCGACATCGAGGAGGTCGGCAAGACGACCCGGCACGGCACCTTCTTCCAGATGTGCGGCAACTTCTCCTTCGGCGACTACTTCAAGGAAGGCGCCATCGACCTGGCCTGGCGGCTGATCACCGGCTCGGTCGCGGACGGCGGCTACGGGTTCGACGGCGATCGCATCTGGGTGACCGTGCTCGACGGCGACGACGAGAGCATCGACCTGTGGCAGAGCCTCGCGGGTCTGCCCAGCGAGCGGATCCAGCGGCGCGGCCTCAAGGACAACTACTGGCACATGGGAGTCCCCGGGCCGGGCGGACCGTGCAGCGAGATCTACTACGACCGCGGCGCGGCGTACGGGCCTCCCGGTGGTCCCGTCGTCGACGAGGACCGGTTCCTGGAGATCTGGAACCTCGTCTTCATGCAGGAGTCGCTGAGCGAGGTGCGCGCCAAGGAGGACTTCGACGTCCAGGCGCCACTGCCGGCCAAGAACATCGACACCGGCCTCGGCCTGGAGCGGGTGGCCTACCTGCTCCAGGGCAAGGACAACATGTACGAGATCGACGAGATCTTCCCGGTGATCGAGCGGGCCAGCCACCTGACCGGCCGGCGCTACGGCGCGGACCACGAGGCCGATGTGCGCTTCCGGGTGGTCGCGGACCACGTCCGCAGCGCGCTGATGCTCATCGGCGACGGTGTGACGCCGGGCAACGAGGCCCGTGGCTACGTGCTGCGCCGGCTGCTGCGTCGCGCGGTCCGCTCGATGCGGCTGCTCGGCTACGAGGACCGGGCGCTGCCCGAGCTGCTTCCGGTCAGCCTCGCCAAGATGGAGCTGGGCTACCCCGGGCTGGCCACGGACTTCGCCCGCATCGAGCAGGTGGCCTACGCCGAGGAGGACGCGTTCCGCAAGACGCTGGCGGCCGGCACGCAGATCTTCGACCTGGCCGCCACCGAGGTGCAGGACGCCGGAGGCACCACTCTCTCCGGCGACCGGGCGTTCTCGCTGCACGACACCTACGGATTCCCGATCGACCTCACCCTCGAGATGGCCGCGGAGAAGGGCCTCGTCGTCGATGAGGACGGCTTCCGGC
>CAZTHV010000310.1:0-4253 GCA_964613165.1 uncultured Marmoricola sp. | reverse complement strand
TCACCGACACCCTGCACGGCAAAGTCAGATTCACCCGCAGGACGTGATCGGCCCCGTCAGTGCAGGGAGGTCCGCGATCTACAGCAGCCGGCTGACAGCCTCGTCGTAGGCGGCGACGGCGGCATCGGCGAGGCCGTGGCCGGGCGGAGCGTCGTCGGCGAGGTCGAGGATCGCGGCGGCGCGGTCTCCGACATCGCCGAGGTCGAGCGCGTCGGCCAGGCCTTGGGCGCGCTCGGTCGACTCCAGGAGGTCCTCACGAGTCCAGCCGCGCAGGAGCAGCAGCACGTAGGGATCGGCGTCGATGTGCCAGGCCAGCTGGTAGAGCAGGGCGAGGGCGTGCGTGCAGGGCTGGGCCCAGGCGTCGCACTCGCAGGCGGTCTCCAGGTCGGCCGGGCCGGGCAGCAGCTCGGCACCGGCGTCGTCGGCGGCCTCCACCAGGGAGGCGGGAAGCGTCCCGGACTCCAGCGCCGCCAGATGGCCGGTCTCACGGGACACCTCGACGACGAACGACTCCCACGACCGCTCGTCGAGGCGACCCACCCGGACCTGCGCCATCAGCGCCTCGTCGTGCCGCGCGTCCACCACGACCGACGCCATCCCGGCAATCACCACCACGGCTCCCAGCCGGCCGGACCGGGCCAGCGAGCGGCCGCCGCCGAGGTCGGCGGCGTCCACGGCGATCTCCTCGAACGCGCGCACCCAGGCCCGCCCCCACCAGGTCGTGCTGCGTGCCACCGGGCCGCGCGACCGGCGCAGCTGCGACCGGACGATCGGGTCAGGCACGGCACTCACCCCAGCGCCTATCCATGGGCCGTTGCCTATCCATAGGCCGGCGCTCGTCCATAAGCCAGCGCCTATCCATAGGGCGTTCGCAACGTGACCAGGTCGCGCAGCTCCTCGTCGCTGAGCTCGGTCAGCGCCGTCTCGCCGCGACCGAGGACGGCGTCGGCCAGCGAACGCTTGCGGGCCAGCAGCTCTCCGACGCGCTGCTCGATCGTGCCCTCGGTGACCAGCCGATGGACCTGCACCGGCCGGGTCTGGCCGATCCGATGAGCACGGTCGGTCGCCTGGTCCTCCACGGCAGGGTTCCACCAGCGGTCGACGTGGATGACATGGTCGGCGCGAGTGAGGTTGAGCCCGGTGCCGCCGGCCTTGAGGGAGAGCAGGAAGACCGGGACCTCCCCGGCCTGGAACCGTGCCACCATCCGCTCGCGCTCGCGCACCGGCGTGCCGCCGTGCAGGAAGAGCACCGGGATCCCGGCCGCCTCGAGGTGGCGCAGCAGCAGTCGGGCCATCTCGACGTACTGCGTGAAGAGCAGCGCGGCACCGCCTTCGGCCACGATCGTGCCGAGCAGCTCGTCGAGGACATCGAGCTTCTCCGAGCGGCCGGCGAGCCTGCCGCTGGCCTGGCGTAGGTAGTGCGCCGGATGGTTGCAGATCTGCTTGAGTCCGGTGAGCAGGGCCAGGATCAGCCCGCGGCGAGCGTCGGGGTCGGCGCGGGCGATGCGATCCATCGACTCGCGCACCAGCGTCTCGTAGAGCACCACCTGCTCGCGGGTCAGCCCGACGACCTGATCGGTCTCCGTCTTGGCCGGCAGCTCCGGGGCGATCCCCGGGTCGGTCTTGCGGCGGCGCAGCAGGAAAGGCTCGACCAGCTGGGCGAACCGCCGCGCCACCGACGGGTCGGCGCCGCTCTCGATCGGCGCGGCCCAGACCTTGCGGAAGGCGGCCCGCGAGCCGAGCAGGCCCGGCGTTGCCCAGTCCAGGATCGCCCACAGCTCGGTGAGGTTGTTCTCCACGGGCGTGCCGGTCAGCGCCACCCGGCAGCGCGAGCGGACCAGCCGTAGGTTGCGCGCCGTCGAGGACTGCGGGTTCTTGATGTGCTGCGCCTCATCGGCGACCACCAGGTCCCACGAGACGGAGGCGAGGGTCGCGTGGTCGCGGCGCATCGTGCCGTACGTCGTGAGGACGAAGCCCGGACCCGCGTCGAACAGCCCTACCTCGACCAGCGTCTGCTCGGCCAGGCCGCTCAGATCGCGGGAGGAGCCGTGGAAGCGGCGGACCGGGACACCCGGAGCGAAGCGGCGGATCTCGTTCTCCCAGTTGCCCATCAGCGAGGTCGGGCAGACCACCAGCGTCGGTCCCGACGACAGCCCGCGCTCGCGCCGGTGGAGGTGCAGCGCGATCAGGGTCACCGTCTTGCCCAGCCCCATGTCGTCAGCCAGGCAGGCACCCAGCCCGGCGCCGGTCAGCTCGGCCAGCCAGGTGAAGCCGTGCCGCTGGTACTCGCGCAGCTCGGCGCGGAGGCCGGCCGGCGTGGGCAGCGGACTGACCACGGCAGCGTCGACGATCCGGTCCCGGACCCGCTCCAGCGTGGCGCCGGGGTGGATCTCGACGGGTACGCCGTCCAGCTCGACGCTGCCGGTCAGGGCCGCGCGCAGCGCGTCGACCGGCCCGACCGGTCGCTCTCCCGCGCGCTTGCGAGCCCGCCGAGCGGTCGCCGGGTCGATCACCATCCAGTTGTCCCGCAGCCGGACGATCGGGCCGGTCGCCTCGGTGAGCGTGGCCATCTCGGCATCGGTGAGCGGCTCCGAGCCGAGCGCGAGCCGCCAATCGAAGCCGAAGAGCGAGTCCGGCCCGAAAAGGCCGGTCATCAACGGCTCCTCGCGCGGACCGCGGGGCAGGTGCTCGACCCGGGCGTACGGCGCCAGCTCGGCGCGCAGTCCCCGCGGCCAGAGCACGTCGACGCCGATCGCCGACAGCGCGGGAAGCCCACTGTCGAGCAGGTCGGCCAGCTCGTCGGACTCCAGCACCATCCGGTCGGGCACCGGCTCGCGCAGCAGCCGCTCCAGTGGCGGCCAGGCCTCGGCCGCGCGGCGCAGTCCCACCGCCGCGCGGGTCCGGGCGGCGCGTCCGAAGCCGGGCGCCTGCCCGAGCCAGAGCGCCTCGGCGTCGGCGAACCGGGTGGTGTCCTCGGCGTCGTGGACCTGGGGTACGACGATCACCCCGCCGCCGGCCAGCTCGTCCTCGGGCGCCTCGACGCGCAGGGCGAGTACGACCTCGACAGGTCCGGTCTCCGGTTCGATCTCCCGCCGCTGCGGGCCGACACGAGGCTCACCGGCGGGCTGCCGGGTCATCGTGTCGGCCACGGCGTCGGCGAGGCTGCGAATCAGCCGCTCGGCCTCGACCGGATCCACGTCGTCGTACGCCCGGGCCCGCGCCAGCTCGCGGATGCGGCGCTCGTCCTCGGCGCCGAGCGGTCCCACGCGCCAGCTGTCGCCGGAGCGCTCGACCGTCCCGGCCGCAAGCAGCTTCATCGCCAGCATGGTCGCCGCGCCGAGGAGGGCGACCGACGCATGGGCGTCCTCGGCACGCAGCGCCCGGGTGAGCACCGGGATCGCGCCGCGCATCGGCATCCGCACGGTGCGCTGGGGTCCGCTGAACTCGATCTCGCTCTCACGCGGCGGCGACGTGTGATGAAGGCGGGCGGGTCCGTGCAGCGGGACGAAGCTCAACGCGTCTCCTTCTCGATCGGCCCCACCGGCCCTTCTCGACCGGCCCTGCGACCTTAGTCCGCGCCCCTGACAGGACAGCCCTAATAGGACAGCCCAGACAAGACGGTCCCGATGAACGAGCCCTGGCACGTTCGGTGGGGAGCGCCCGCCGCGATCGGACGGGCGGCGTACGGTCACCCGATTCCGCGCGAGAGGCGACGAGCTCACCCGGCAGCCGGTGGGCCCACCGCGCCGCATCACCAAGAACCGCACCACCAGGAACCGCACCACCAGGAACGCCGCGTGATCAAGAACACTGACCGCTCGGTTAGTAGTCTCCGCTCTCGATCCGTACCCTGAGCCAGGTGTCCATAGACCTTGAAACCACTTCGCCCCAGGACCCCATCGGGCCCCAGCCTCGCGGCGACAAGCTCGACGCCGCGGTCCTGAAGGTCGCCGGCGTCGTCGTCCTCGGCGCGATCATGTCGATCCTCGACATCACCGTCGTCTCCGTCGCCCTGAAGACCTTCCAGGAGGAGTTCACCGCGACTCCGGCCGAGGTCGCCTGGACGATGACCGGCTACACCCTCGCGCTGGCCAGCGTCATCCCGCTCACCGGCTGGGCCGCGGACCGGTTCGGCACCAAGCGCCTCTACATGCTCGCGCTGGTGCTCTTCACCGCCGGGTCCGCCCTCTGCGCCACGGCGAACAGCCTGGAGATGCTGGTGCTCTTCCGGGTCCTGCAGGGCCTCGGCGGCG
>CAZTHV010000309.1:0-4258 GCA_964613165.1 uncultured Marmoricola sp. | reverse complement strand
CGTCGACCGACTTGGCCTCCAGGCGGGTCAGGATCCGCAGCGTCTGCGCGTTGCCCTCGAAGCCACCGCACTCGGCGCCCAGCTCGTCGAGGATGCCCTCGCCACCGTGGCCGAACGGCGGGTGGCCCAGGTCGTGCGCCAGTGCCGCGGTCTCGGCCAGATCGGGATGACAGCCCAGCGGATGGGCAAGATCGCGGGCGATCTGGGCGACCTCCAGGCTGTGGGTGAGCCGGTTGCGGATGAAGTCGTCGGCCTGTGGCCCCAGCACCTGGGTCTTCGCGGCCAGCCGGCGCAGCGAGGCGGAGTGCACCACTCGCGCGCGGTCCCGCTCGAAGGCGGTGCGCACGGGGGCCGGGACGCGCTTGACCGGCTCGACGACGAGGCGCTCGCGCGCGTGCTCGTCGTAGCGGTCGTCCGGCTGCGTCACGCAGCGAGGGTACTCACCCGAAGGCGAGGGAGGATCTTCCGCACCACGTGTGGGAGATCCTCCCTCGCCTCGGACGGCCGCGCCTGACGAGACCCGGTCGCTCACAGCCAGCCGTTGCCCTCGGCGATCCGGACCGCCTCGGTGCGATTGGCCGCCTGCGTCTTGCCGATCGCCGCGGAGAGGTGGTTGCGGACCGTGCCCTCGGAGAGGAAGACCCGCCCCGCGATCACCGCGACCGAGGCGCCGTCGCGGGCCGCCCGCAGCACCTCGGTCTCCCGCTCGGTCAGCGGCGACTCCCCCGCGACCAGGCTGTCGGTGGCCAGCGTCGGATCGACGACACGCAGACCCGCGTGCACCCGGCGTACGGCGTCGGCGAGCTGTGCCGCGGGAGTGTCCTTGACCACGAAGCCGCTCGCCCCGGCCTGCAGCGCCCGGCGCAGGTAGCCCGGCCGGCCGAACGTGGTGACGATCAGCACCCGCACATCCGGCACCGCCGCGCGCAGCGCCGCCGTGGCCGCGATCCCGTCGAGCCCCGGCATCTCCACGTCCACCACGGCGACATCGGGCCGGTGCCGCAGGGCGGCGGGAACGACCGCATCGCCCGCGCCCACCTCCGCGACGACGAGCAGGTCCGGCTCGAGCCCCAGTAGCGCCGACATCGCCCCCCGCACCAGCGCCTGGTCATCGGCCAGCAGCAGCCGGATCATGGCAGCACCACCCGGAGGGCGTAGCCCGGCCCCAGGTCCTCGGTGACCACCGCGCCACCGAGCGCCGCCGCGCGCTCGCGCAGGCCGGTCAGGCCGTGGCCCGGCACGGCGACGCCCGGGCCGCGGCCGTCGTCACGGATCTCCACCCGGTCGGCAGCCAGCTCGATCCGGCAACGACCGGCACCGCTGTGCCGGATCACGTTGGTGACACCCTCGCGGATCGTCCAGGCGAAGAGCTCGCGGGTCTGTGTCGGCACGTCCTCGGTGGAGTTGGGCACCTCGGCCTCGATCCCGGCCGCGGCCAGCGCCTGTCGCGCCCTGGCCAGCTCGCCGGGAAGGGTGACCTCGCGGTAGCCGGCGACGTACGCCGGGCCGTCGCCGGCTATCGCGAGGTCAGCGCGTCGCGGGAGAGCCGCTCCAGATCGGCCAGCTCGGCCCTCGCCCGGTCCGGGTCGACGTCGAGCAGCCGACCGGCGAGCTCGGCCTTGACGGTGATCACGGTGAGTGAGTGGCCGAGGATGTCGTGCAGGTCGCGGGCGAGGCGGTTGCGCTCCTCGGCGACAGCGAGCCGGGCGTTCTCCTCCTCGGCGCGCAGCAGGTCGAGGTTGCGAGCCAGCATCTGCCGCACGCCCCACATGGCGAACGTCGCGGCGAAGACCGCGAAGGTGAGGCCGCCGTCGTGGTCCCAGCCGGCGAAGGTCCGCCCGCCGATCTCGTTGGCGACGCAGAGCACGGCCGCGAACCCGAACCCCCACAGCGGTGGGAGCAGCATCATGCCGCTGGTGGCCAGGAAGACCAGCGTCGCCGTGCCCTGCTGCCCGACCGCCCAGGTGACCACCGCCGCGAGCGCGATCAGCCCGGCCAGCCACAGCACACCGCGGGCGGCCTGGCCGTCGGCGCGGGTGAGCAGCCGCTCGCGGCGTACCAGCGCGAACACCGCCAGGTACGCCGCCCCGAAGGCGATGGTGGCCACGATGCCGACCCAGCCGCGCACCGTGTCCCGCGCCGCCCAGCCCGCCTCCAGCGGATAGGCCAGGAAGAGCAGCCAGACCGCCGCGAAGAGGACGCCGATCCGTCCGGGACGACGTGGATCGTCCCGGACAGCGGTGGTGTCGGTCATGGTGGTCACGCTAGTTCTCAGACGCGGGCGGTGTCCTTGCTCATCCGCCAAGCGGCGCCGGCGACGAAGATCCCGAACCACACGACCGCGTTGACCACGGCGTGCCACGGCAGCTCCTGGGTCAGCGGGAACCGGCTGATCTCGGCGACGCCGAACATCGGGGTCAGCGAGGCGATGTGCCACATGGTCGTCCCCTCGTCGATCGGGATGAAGACGTTGCCCAGGAAGGCGAGGACGGCCAGGCCGGGGCCGAGGATCTGCATGGCGTTCTCCCCCGGCACCAGGTAGCCGACGAAGACGCCGAGCGCGGCGAAGACCAGCGTGCAGACCACGGCCAGCAGGGCGCACTCGACCCAGACGCGGACCGGCATCTCCGGCTTGCCCTGGACCACTCCGGCGAGGTTCACCACCGCGACCGCGATCGCGCCCAGCACCAGCGCGTTGAGCGCCTTGACCAGGATGTAGACCGCCGGCTGCAGCGGGGTGAGCCGCAGCTGGCGCGACCAGCCCAGGGCCCGCTCCATGGCGACCATGGCACCGCCGGCGGCCGCGGTGAGCGCGGCGCCGTAGAGCGCCATCGAGACCATGATGTAGGCCGCCACGTTGCCGTGCCCGACGCTCTCGTCCCAGCCGGACTGCCCGCCGAAGGCGAAGAACAGCGCCGCCGGGAAGATCAGTGTGAAGACGATGGTGCGCCGGTTGCGCAGCACCCGCTTGAGCTCGATGGCCAGCAGGGTGAGGTTGAAGCCGCCGAAGCGGGGCACCCGGCGTGCGGTCAGATCCATGCTCACTGGTCCGCTCCCTCCGATCCGGCTGCTGCTGATCCGGCTGGGGCGGTCAGGCTGAGGAAGGCCTCCTCCAGACCGCGGGTGGTGATCTCCAGGTCACGCGCGGCGGTGCGGGTGAGCAGGTGGCGGGCGACCTCGTCGGTGTCCTTCGCGTGGATCAGCACGGCGTCCCCGCGCAGCTCGACGGAGTCCACGCCGGGCAGGGCGGTCAGCTCCTCGGCGCGAGCGCCGGGGAGGGTCGCCCGGACGGTGCGCCCACTGGCGAGCGCCTTGACCTCCGCCCCCGAGCCGTCGGCCACGACCAGCCCCTCGCTGACCAGCACGATCCGGTCGGCGTACTGGTCGGCCTCCTCGAGGTAGTGCGTGGCGAAGAGGATCGTCCGGCCGCGCCGGGTGTCCTCGCGGATCGCGTTCCAGAACGTACGCCGACCCTCGACGTCCATCCCCGTGGTGGGCTCGTCGAGCAGCAGCAGCGCCGGGTCCGGCAGGAGTGCCAGCGCGAACCGGAGCCGCTGCTGCTCGCCGCCCGAGCACTTGCCGACCTTGCGATCGGCCAGCCCGGAGATCCCGGCCTGCCTCAGCACCTCGTCGACACTCTGAGCGGCTGCGAAGAGACTGGCGACGTAGGCGACCGTCTCGCGGACCGACAGGTCCTTGAGCAGGCCGCCTTCGGCGAAGGAGGGAATGAGGAAGCCGTCGAAGCCGGCGATGTCGGGGCCGGCGCCGGTGGAGAAGTCGAGCGCCAGCTGCTGGGTGAGCTGGGCGTCTTCGCCGCCGAACTGGTTGAGCTTGACCTTGATGTCGGGGTTGGCCGCCTCGAAGGCGGGAATGACGCTCTGTTCGAGCCACTCGGCGGTGGCGCTGTTGACGCCGCCGATGACGCAACGGCAGGTGACGTCGAGATCCACGGCGAATGCCGGCGCGGCGAGAGCCGTGGCGCCAACAAGGCCAAGTGCTAGACTGCGCAGACGAATGCTCATCGCAAAACCTCCCAGAATGGTGGCCCCGAATTCTCCGGTGGCCGGAATTGGCCGCGACGGGGATCGGTGTCCCTCAACCGCAGGCCCGCTCAAATTGAACACGTTTTCACTTCTCGTCAATGCGGAGAATTCGCTGGCGAGACGGCCATCGCTTTCGAGGCTGCCAAATCTAGCCAGATTTTTGCGACAGGGCGGTGACAGGCGGCGGCCGCCCCGCTTGTGTCGCCTTGACACTC
>CAZTHV010000308.1:0-4267 GCA_964613165.1 uncultured Marmoricola sp. | reverse complement strand
TCGCCCTGGTCACCGGACCGGAGGAGTTCCTCTCCGAGCGGACCGTGCAGTCGGTGAAGGCCGCCGTGCGGGCCTTCGACGCCGAGGCCGAGTTCAGTGAGACCGGTGCCGACCAGCTCAGCATGGCCACCCTCGGTGAGCTCGCCGCGCCGTCGCTGTTCAGCTCGACCAGGTGCGTCGTGGTGCGCAGACTGGAAGACCTGCCCGAGGAGTCCGTGGCCGGACTGGTCGACTATGCCCAGGCGCCGGCGGCCGAGGTCGCACTCGTGCTCGTTCACGGCGGCGGGCAGAAGGGCAGCGGCGTGCTCACCAAGCTGCGCAAGGCGGATTCGGTCACCGAGGTCAAGTCGGTGGCGCTGACCGCGCGGGAGTACCCCAACTTCGTTACCGGCGAGCTGCGGGCCCACCGGGTCAAGATCGACAACGACGCCGCTTCGTTCCTGGTGCAGGCAGTGGGCCAGGACCTGCGCGCCCTCTCCGCGGCGGCCGGCCAGCTGGCCGGTGACTTCGAGGGCAAGCCGATCACCCTGGAGATGGTGAAGACCTACTTCGGCGGCCGTGCGGAGGCGAAGTCCTTCGCGGTGGCCGACCATGCTCTCTTCGGGCGCGCGGCCAGGGCGCTGGAGGAGCTGCGCTGGGCGCTCGCGCTGGGCACCGCGCCGGTCCTGGTGACCAGCGCGCTGGCGGGCAACCTGCGCAGCCTGGCGAAGTACAAGTCGGCTCCGCGCGGTCTGCGCAACGCCGACCTGGTCCGCGCGGTCGGCGTCCCGGGCTGGAAGCTGGACATCCTGCGTGACCAGGCCCGCTCCTGGGACGAGGCCGGCCTGGGTGCGGCGATCCAGGTGGTCGCCCGCGCGGACGCCGACGTCAAGGGCCAGGCGCACGACCCGGCCTACGCCCTGGAGCGGATGGTGCTCGACGTGGTCGGTGCCCGTTCGGCCCGCTCCTGAGAGCCGCCGGACGATGACGAAGGCGCCACCCCGATGGGGTGACGCCTTCATGAGAAGCTTCGGAGCTACGGCGCCTAGAGTGCCGCCGCCTGGCTCTGGATGGAGGACTTCCGGTTGGCGGCCTGGTTCTTGTGGATGACGCCCTTGGACGCAGCCTTGTCCAGCACGCGGGCCGCGTCGGCGGCGAGCCGCTTCGCCTCGTCGGCGTTGCCGGCCTCGGCCGCCTCGCGGAACTTGCGGACGGAGGTCTTGAGCGCAGACTTCACCGACTTGTTCCGCTCGTGCGCGGCCTCGTTCTGACGGTTCCGCTTGATCTGGGACTTGATGTTCGCCATATGCGCCTTCTGTGCTGGAGTTGCGGTAATGAAAGACCAGTGGTGCGCAGGCAGAGACACCCGGACACGAGCGGCAAGGCTACCAGCGGGCGCGCTCGGCGCCCAAATCGGCGCAGGTCAGCCGGTCCAGCCCCTCCGCTGGGACAACCAGGACCAGCTTGCCTCGGCGTACCAGGTCGCGTGGCTCCGTAGATGCGGCGACGAGGGCGGAGCCGGACGGCTGCTGGAGACCAGCATGAAGCCGCAGATCGCCGCCAGCCAGGAGTCGATCGCGTCGGGCTCCGCGTCCCTGGTCAGGGTCCGCTCGGCGAGCAGCCCATCTGCGTCCAGGCCGTCCCCGTGCGCCGAGACCAGGAGGTCGACGGTGTCCAGCCAGACCGGGCCCAGCGCCGGCCAGTTCCAGTCACAGGCCAACGTCCTCCCGTCGTCGAGCAGCAGGACGTTGTCGTCGCGGAGGTCGGCGTGGACGAAGCGGGGATCCGGCAGGGCCCCGAAGGCGGCGGCCAGTTCGGCCGCCTCGCTGCCGTGGGGCCAGCCGGGATCGATCTGCTCCCAGCTGGTGAGCAACAGTGGGAGGTCCTCGACCAGCGGCCGCAACCCCAGTGCTGACGGAACACTCGCCGTCGTCTCGGCGACCGCCTCGGCGAGGTCCAGTGCGCGATCCAGCTCTTCGGAGATCCAGGGCCGCTGCGGAGGCGCGGCGTCGACGGCCTCGAAGGCAAGGACCACCCAGGCGTCGTCCTCGTGGGCCCAGAGCAGGCGGGGCGCCGGGACCGCGTCCCCGAGCAGCGCGCGCTTGCGTGCCTCCTCGGCGTAGGACGAGGCCGCCAGGGACTGCGCGGCGCGGCTGGCTGCCTTCACGAAGAGCCGGCTGCCGTCCTCACCGGTGAGCACCGAGGCGAAGCCGGGGGTGAATCCGCTGTCGCGCGACTCGGCGCTCGCGACCGGGGCCCCGAGCCGCTGCTGCACCAGGTCGCGCACCTCCGGCGGGAGGAAGCGCCACGCCAGGCGCTGGGCGGTCCGCCCGTGCGGGACCCGGTCCACCGCGTCGAGGCCGGCCGGGCCGCTCATGCAGGTCCGCTCATGATGGGCCAGTCAAACGCAATAACCCGGTGCGTGGAAACCGCGGCTCGTTCCAGACTCGACCTATGGCCGTGCTCGCGACACCGTCCGTCCGCTTCCAGCGGTCGTTCCTCGACGCCATGGAGGAGTTCGTGCTAGAGGGCGTGGAAGACTCCCAGACCGCGCATTGGATCGCCGAGTACGCGCCCGCGTGGTCCGACCCGGTCGTGTTCGCCGGCTTCGCGGAGAGCCTGGTGCGCCAGGCGCTGCCGGACGAGCCGCGCCCCGCGGACCGGGTCCCGGCCACGGTGCTGTGGTGGGTCGAGGGCGGGACCTACCTGGGCCGGATCGACGTCCGGCACGTCCTGAACGACTCCCTTCGCGAGATCGGTGGGCAGATCGGCTACGACGTGAGGCCGTCGCGGCGGCGCGAGGGTCACGCCTCCGCGATGCTGGCTGCCGTGTTCCCGGTGGCTGCTGGCCTGGGCATCGACCGTGCGCTGGTGACGTGCGACGTCGACAACGCTGGGTCCCGCGCGGTCATCCTCGCGAACGGAGGAGTCCTGGAGGACGAGCGCCACGGGAGGCTCCGCTTCTGGGTCCCCACGTCCGCGTGACCGGACGGCCGAGCGTGCCGCTGCCCCGTGCTGCTGCTCGGCGGGGGTCAGCCGGCGTTCAGGCGCCGTGCTGCGGTCCTGCCCGTCCGGGCGTGCTGGTGGCTCCGCCTGCCTTGGTCTTGGTGGGCGGGGTCGGCCGGCTGATCGGTGGGCAGCCGGTGCCGGTGTTCGGGCGCTACGCCGCGCTCCGTGGCTCAGCGTGCTGATGGGCCCCGTCCTCCCGGTGCTGTTGTTCGGCGTGGCGGGCTGTTCGGGCGCTGTGCTGCGGTCCTGCGCGCGGTCCTGGCGTGTTGGCAGCCCGGTGCTCCCGTTGCTGTTCGGAGTGCCGGTGCCGGTGCCGGTGCCGGTGGCGTTGGGCTGGGTGCGGTGGCTGGTCTTCAGACATCCCGGGACGGTTCACCGGCCGGTGCTGTGTGCCCTTTGCGCAGGCAGTTCACCGCGATCACGCATCAGACCGACCTCACCAGGGCGAACTGCCTGCACTGGGGACCATCAACCCGAGGAGCGCGGCGGCCAGGGTCGAGACGGCCAGGGTGGAGAGTGAGCACCCGCGCGGGGCGGCACGACGACGTCGGCAGCCGCCGGGGAGTTCCCGGGAGCTCGCGAATGCCGAGCCCGACGGAAGCCGACCTGACGCTCGCCTCTCGCCGCTGCCCACGACCACGACTGAAGCAAGGCCGGCAGCTCGGAGCGAAGCCTGAGCCCAGCCCCAACACCGGCCGGTCCGCCGAAGCCGAACCCGACAGCGGAAGCCGATTTGCGCTTGCCTCTCCTCGCTGTGATGACCTGACACAGCAGGACCGGCATGTCCGGCGTGAAACCCGAGTTCAGTGCGACCGTCGAATCTCACTGCAAGAGCGCGCGCCCGACAGCAGAATGATCCGTCTCCAGCAGATCTGACGGCCCGGCGTGAAGCCCGAGCCGATCCGGCCACCGGTGGCCTCGGCCGCGGAGGCCTCACCCGACAGCGAAGGCGACCCACCGCCAGGCGGCCGTCGCCTGCGAGCTCCCGGTCACCGGAGGACCGGTGGCCTGGATGAGAGCCCGAGCGTTGGCAGCGCGCCGATGGCCCACCCGGGCGGACAGGGTCACGAGACGACCTTTGCCCAGTCGGATCTGCCAGGCTGCCGTCGTCAGTCGGTGGCCCACACAACGGGACCTGAGCCTGGGCGAGAGCCCGATCGCCGCCCACCCGGCCAGCCCGACCCGGCCGCCGGTCGTCGGCAGCCAGCAACCCAGCCCGCACAGGCCTCGGCGCGACGAGCAAGCCCAGCCACCTTCATCAGCACGGCGCGATCGGAAG
>CAZTHV010000307.1:3409-4268 GCA_964613165.1 uncultured Marmoricola sp. | reverse complement strand
AACACGTCGGACGGCACGCCGAAGCCGGCCACGTGGCCGATGTGGCGCGGTCCGTTGGCGTACGGCCAGGCGACTGCGGAGAGGACTCGGGTCATGGCGGAAGCCTAGTGACCGCGACCGCCCGGCAGACCGGCGGTCAGCTGAAGTCCAGCTCGCCGCTCCGGGTGCGCTTGAGCTCATAGAAGTACGGGAACGCCGCGACCGCGACCGTGCCGTCCCAGAGCCGGCCGGCGTCCTCGCCGCGCGGGATCCTCGACAGCACCGGCCCGAAGAAGGCCGAGCCGTTGATGTGGATGGTGGGCGTGCCGACATCGTCGCCGACCGCGTCCATGCCCTCGTGGTGGGACCTGGCCACCGCCTCGTCGTAGGAGGCGTCCTCCATCGCGTCGATCAGCTCGGGCTCCAGCGCCGCCTCGGCGAGGACCTCGACGATCAGCTCGCGGTCGATGGACCGCTTCTGGTGGTGGATCCGCTCGCCGAAGGCGTCGTACATCGGACGCAGCACCTGGTCGCCGTGCCGCTGCGCGGCCGCGATCAGCACCCGGACCGGTCCCCAGGCGGACCGCAGCAGCTCGCGGTAGTCGTCGGAGATGTCCTTGTCCTGGTTGAGGTAGGCCAGGCTCATCACATGCCAGTGGACCTGGACGTCGCGCACCTTCTCGACCTCGAGGATCCACCGCGAGGTGATCCAGGCGAACGGGCACAGCGGGTCGAACCAGAAGTCGGCCCGGGAACGATCTGCTGGTGTCGTGGGGTCCGTCATGAGGTCACCGTACGGCGACCGTCCTGACGATCGTCCGGGCCCCCAGCCGCCGGGTGCCCGGGTACTCCACCGTGATCCTCTGCTTGCCCCGCTTCA
>CAZTHV010000307.1:0-3399 GCA_964613165.1 uncultured Marmoricola sp. | reverse complement strand
GTGCCGGCGAAGGTGGCCTGGCCCGCCTTCAGCCCCTTGACGTGGCGAGCACCGGTCGCGTCCACCAGGACGACCTTGCCGCCCGGACGCTTCCCGAGATTGCTGCGCAGGACGACCTTGACCTTGCGCTTGGCCGGAGAGGAGACCTTGAACCGGACCGCACCGCGCACCGGCTCGGCGGTGGCCGCCCGCTGCACCAGGTCGACGTAGCCGTTCCGTTGCTGCCGGATGCGCACCTGGATCACATGTCCGGCATCGGCGGCAGTGAGCTTGTAGCCCGCCTTGGTGGCACCGCGGATCGGCTTGCCGTCGCGCAGCCAGCGGTACTTGACCGTGGTCGCCCTCGGTGCGGTCACCCCGGGATCGGCCTTCAGCCGCTTCCCGACCGTGGGCCGCTGGGAGAGCGAGGCGGCACGGGTCGCCGTGATCCGGCCCGGGGTGATGCGCCCGGTGACCGGGGTGGTGAGCGTGACGGCCTGGTAGCCGGCCTTCCGGCCGGTGACCACAGCGGAGATCCGGCTGCCGAGCTGCTTGGGGACGATCGACAGGGTGGTCCCGGTGGCGCCGGGGATCGCCACGCCGTCGGCCTGCCACTGGATCGTCGTGCCGGTCATGGCGGGGGTCCAGGTGCCGGCGCCCAAAGTGAGCACCGATCCGACGGCGGCGTCGCCCGAGATGCTCGGCGCCGGGCCGACCGCGAACTGCCCGCGCTTGACCGCTCCGGTCGCGGCCGAGGTCGCCACACCCGGACGAAGGCTGCCGGACTTGGCGGTGACCCGGACCGAGAGGGTGGCCTTGAGCTGGCTGGCCGTGGGGACGAAGGTACTCGCCGTCGCACCCGGGATCGCCACCCCGCTGGCCAGCCACTGGTAGCCGACCGCCGGCTTCGAGACCGTCCAGGCGCCGGCGCTGGCGGTCAGCTGCGCTCCGACCCGCGGCGTGCCCGTGACGGCCGGGGGCGCGGTCGGGGTCACGGCCTCGTCGGCGAGGTGGATGAACCCGGTGGGCCAGCCGCCACCGGCACGGACGATCCGCCGCCAGTCGAAGTCGCCCTGCCAGTGGTCCTCGGAGACGATGATGGTGTTCGCGTCGACGACCTGCTCGACGTACGCGACGTGGTTGGAGCTCCACCACGCGACCGAGCCCACGGTCGGCGTCTGGTTGACGTGCTGCTTCAGCGCCACGCCCCAGTTCCGCGCGTCGCCGCTGCCACTCCAGGGGCGGGTCTCGGACATCCCGTTCCGGACCATGCGGTAGGCGACGTAGTTGGTGCAGTTGTGGCCGGCGTACATCCGCCACCACATCTTCTGGTAGTTCGCCTTGTACTTGTAGTGCGGCATGCCGGCCTTGTTGCAGGGCGCGAACCCCTTGCACAGGATCGTCGAGCTCGCGCCGGCCGGCGACGGTGCGAGCAGCGTCGCCAGGAGCGCCAGCAGGGCGGCGGCAACGAGCGCAGGCAGAGTACGGCGGCGGGAGATCACACCCGCACGCTAGAGCAACTCTGATCACTCTGCTACCACTTGTCCCATAAAACCCAAAGACGACACGCCGTTACAACGTTGTCATTTACCAGGTGGCATGATCCTCTCCATGCCCGGAACCAACCTGACCCGTGACGAGGCGCGGCGGCGCGCGGCTCTGCTCGACATCGACTCCTACCTGGTCGAGCTGGACCTGACCACCGGCGAGTCGAGCTTCGCCTCCACCACGACCATCGCGTTCCGATGCGCGGAGCCGGGAGCCGGCACCTTCGCCGACCTCGTCGGCGCCGTCGTCCACGAGATCACCCTCAACGGACGCCAGCTCGATCCGGCCACGGCCTACGCCGACAGCCGGATCCGGCTCGACGACCTCGCCGCCGACAACGTGCTGGTGGTCCGGGCCGACTGCGCCTACAGCAACAGCGGCGAGGGCCTGCACCGCTTCGTCGATCCGGCCGACGACCGGGTCTATCTCTACAGCCAGTTCGAGGTGCCCGACGCCCGCCGGGTCTACACCACCTTCGAGCAGCCCGACCTGAAGAGCGTGTTCACCTTCCACGTCACCGCTCCCGGGCACTGGAAGGTCGTCTCCAACGCGCCGACGCCGCAGCCGACGGCCGCGGAGGGCGGGGACAGTGGCCGGGCCGTGTGGCGCTTCCCCACCACCAAGCCGATGTCGACCTACTTCACCGCTCTGGTGGCCGGCGAGTACCACGAGGTCCGGGACGTCTACGAGGGTCGCCACGGCACGATCCCGCTGGGCCACTACTGCCGGCAGTCACTGGCCGAGCACCTCGACCGCGACGAGCTGGTCACGCTGACCAAGCAGGGCTTCGCCTTCTTCGAGGAGACCTTCGACTTCCCCTACCCGTTCGAGAAGTACGACCAGCTCTACGTGCCGGAGTACAACATGGGCGCGATGGAGAACGCCGGGTGCATCACCCTGCGCGACGAGTACCTCCCCCGCAGCCGGCAGCCGCGCTCCTTCTACGAGTTCCGCTGCAGCGTGATCCTGCACGAGATGGCGCACATGTGGTTCGGCGACCTGGTCACCATGAAGTGGTGGGACGACCTGTGGCTCAACGAGTCCTTCGCCGAGTGGGCCTGCTACCACGCCGAGGCCGAGGCCACCGAGTTCACCGATGCCTGGACCGGCTTCGCCAACGCGCGCAAGCAGACCGGCTACCGGCAGGACCAGCTGCCCAGCACCCACCCGATCGCGGCCGACAACCACGACCTGCACGCGGTCGAGGTGAACTTCGACATGATCACCTACGCCAAGGGCGCGTCGGTGCTCAAGCAGCTGGTCGCCTGGGTCGGCCTGGAGCCGTTCCTGGCCGGGCTGCGGCAGTACTTCCGCGACCATGCCTACGGCAACTCCGAGTTCAACGACCTGCTGACCGCACTGGAGCGCTCCTCCGGCCGTGAGCTGCAGAGCTGGGCCGCCGAGTGGCTGCAGACCGCCGGAGTCAACACGCTGCGTCCGGAGTTCACCCTCGGTGAGGACGGCACCTACACCGGCTTCGCCGTCCTGCAGAGCGCCGATCCCGACTGGCCGACGCTGCGGCGGCACCGGATCGGCATCGGTCTGTACGACGCGGTGCCGGATGACGAGGGAGTCGTCCGCCTGGTCCGGCGTACCCGGATCGAGACCGACATCGCCGGCGAGCGCACCGAGATCCCCGAGCTGGCCGGCGTCCGGCAGCCCGACCTGCTGCTGCTCAACGACGACGACCTGACCTACGCCAAGATCCGGCTCGACGAGCGCTCCCTGGCCACCGCCGTCGCCGGCCTGAGCACCGTGGAGGACTCGCTGGCCCGGGCGCTCATCTGGGGCGCCGCCTGGGACATGACCCGGGACGCGGAGATGCGCGCCAGCGAGTCCTCCACGGTGCTCAGGCCGGCGACGGCGGTGGCC
>CAZTHV010000306.1:4054-4268 GCA_964613165.1 uncultured Marmoricola sp. | reverse complement strand
CCGCAAGGGCGTGCCCTTCCGCGTGGCCCACGAGGTCGCCGGCGCGTGCGTACGCCGTTGCGAGGAGCTCGGCTGCGACCTGCCCGGTCTCACCGACGAGCAGTTCGCCCAGATCCACCCCGCGTTCACTTCGTCGGTGCGGGACGTCCTCACCATCGAGGGCTCGGTGGCCTCCCGCACCGGCCGCGGCGGCACCGCCCCCTCTCGCGTCGCC
>CAZTHV010000306.1:0-4044 GCA_964613165.1 uncultured Marmoricola sp. | reverse complement strand
CCGAGCAGCTCACCGAGCTCCGGGACCGGGCGGCTGCCGCGCGAGCCCGGCTCGCCTGAGCGGATGGAGCTCGCCACGGCCCTCTCCGGCCCCGTGCTCGACGTCGCGCCTCGGCTGCTCGGGGCGACGCTGAGCCATGCGGGGGTGACGGTGCGGATCACCGAGGTGGAGGCGTACGACGGGGCGAACGACCCCGGCTCCCACGCCTATCGCGGCCTCACGCCGCGCAATCGAGTGATGTTCGGCCCGGCCGGTCATCTCTACGTCTATTTCACCTACGGGATGCACTACTGCTGCAACGTGGTGGCCGGGGAGGACGGCCGCGCCTCGGCGGTGCTGCTGCGTGCCGGCGAGGTGGTCGACGGGATCGAGGTGGCACGGGAACGGCGGGGAACCGCGGACCGCGATCTCGCCCGCGGGCCGGCGCGGCTCTGCCGAGCGCTGGCGATCGGCCGTGACCAGAACGGCGCCGACCTCCGCGGCCCCGGCATGCTGCTCATCCCGCCCAAGGAGCCGGTGCTCCCGGTCAGCACCGGCCCGCGCGTGGGTCTGCGCCTCGCCGCAGACCGGCCTTGGCGCTTCTGGCTCACCGGGGATCCGACCGTCAGCCGCTACGTGCCCGCCAAGCCGCGGACGAGGAGAGAGCAGCCGACGCCCGGCGGTCACTCCCCGCGGTAGGAGCCGAAGCTCCACTGGTTGCCCTCGTAGTCGCGCACGGCACAGCCGCGACCGCCGTAGTCCTGGTCGACCGGCTCCTGGAGGCTGGTCGCACCGACCGCGAGCGCGGCTGCGTGCACCCGGTCGACCTCCTCGTCGGACTCCACGACGCAGTAGCACTGCGCGTGGCCGACGGAGTCCTGCCAGCCGGACTCGCGCTCTCGCGGCGAGCCGAACATCACCCCGCCGGTGTCGCGCCAGTCGTACTGCGCGTGCACGACGATCGACGGGTCGTTCTCGTCGGTGTACACCGCGGCCTTGCGGAAGCCGACCGCCTCGAGGAAGGCGATCCCGCGCTGGACGTCGGCGAAGGTGAGGGAGTGGAAGAGCGTGCAGTCGGTCATGCCGATGACGATGCCAGGCGGCCGGGCTCTTCGTCTTGAACGATTCGGAGCGGATCGGCGAGCGTCTCGGTCGGGGTGAGCCCTGCGAAGTCCCGCCATTCGCGGGCGAGGTGGGCCTGCTCGGCGTACCCCGCCCCCTGGGCCACCGCGGCCCAGCCCAGCCCGCCGATGGCGAGAGCGCGGGCCCGCTCGAAGCGGGCGAGGCGGGCCGCCTGCTTCGGCGTGACGCCGTACTCCGCGGCGAAGAGCGAGCGCAGGTGCCGCTCGCTCCAGCCAACCTGCCGGGCGAGCTCGGCGGTGCGCACCGCCCCGTGGGTCGCCTGGATCAGCCGCCACGCCTCGGCCGTCTCGGGGCGCGCCCGCGGTCGGGGGCTGTGCAGCAGCCCGAGCAGGTGGGCGTCGAGCAGGTCGAAGCGCGTGCCCCAGTCCGGCGTGGTCGCGAGCCGCTCCCGCAGCCGTGCCGGGATCCCAACGGGGAGGTCGTCGTGGTGGACCAGCTCGGTGGCGAGCGCGCCGATCGGCAGGCCGAGCAGCGCGCGTGCGCCGGCCGGGGCCAGGTCGATCTGGATGCCGTGTTGGTGACCGTGGGTGCGGATCAGCGCCGGCCTGGTGTGCAGGCCACCGGCCATGCACCAGAAGGCGTCGCGCGACGCCGGCCGGTCGAGCCAGCCGACGTCGAGGGGCTCGTCGAAGGCGATGATCAGGGTTGCGCTCGTGCCGGGCAGGCCGTGGTGCACCGCGTGCTCGTCGATCACGTGGTGGTAGCCGTGGTACGCCGCGAGGAGCCCGGCGAGTGCCGGGTGCGGACGCCTGATCGTCTGCTCGGCCACGACCCCAGCGTAGGCCGGGCGGCGCGGTGACACGGAAAGTAGAACGAGTTACAGTTTCCTCATGTCGCTGCCTGCCTCGATCACGCCTGCCCTGCTCGACCGGCTCACCGAGATGGTCGTCTCGACCTCGGGCCGCCATCACGACCTGGTCGAGGTCTACACCGGCAAGGCGTTCGCGCGGATCCCGCAGTCCAGCCCCGAGGACGTCGAGACGGCGTACATCGAGGCGCGCAATGCCCAGGCGGTGTGGGCGTCCTGGCCGCTCAAGCGGCGCCTGGAGGTGATGGCGCGCTTCCACGCCCTGCTCCTGGAGCAGAGCCTGGTGGTGGTCGACCTGATGCAGGCCGAGACGGGCAAGGCGCGGCGGATGGCCTTCGAGGAGACCTGTGACGTCGCGATGACCACCAGTCACTACCTCAAGGCCGCGCCGCGGATCCTCAAGGAGCGCAAGCACGGCGGCGTGGTGCCGGTCGTCTCGACCTCGACCGAGGTGCGGGTGCCCAAGGGCGTCGTCGGCCTGATCTCGCCGTGGAACTTCCCGTTCGCCACCAGCCTCTCCGACGCCATGCCGGCGTTGATCGCCGGCAATGGCATGGTGCTCAAGCCGGACAACAAGTCCGCCCTCAACGTCGCCTACGGTGTCGGCCTGCTGTACGAGGCCGGGATGCCGGCGGGCCTGGTCCAGATGGTCTGCGGCACCGGCCCGGACATCGGCGACGCGATCGTCGACAACGCGGACTTCGTGATGTTCACGGGGTCGACCGCCACCGGCCGGGTGGTCGGCGCCCGGGCCGGCCAGAACCTGATCGGCTGCACCCTGGAGCTCGGTGGCAAGAACCCGCTGATCGTGCTCGAGGACGCCGATCTCGACGAGGTCGTCCCCGGCGCGATCTTCGGCACCTTCCTCAATGCCGGCCAGGCGTGCATGCACATCGAGCGGATCTACGTCCCGGAGACCAGGCGCGAGGAGTTCACCCGCCGCTTCGTCCGGGCGGCGCAGGACATCTCGGTCGGGGCGTCGTACGACTTCGGACCGCTGATGGGCTCGTTGATCTCCGAGACGCAGCGCGAGCGGGTGGAGTCCCATGTGGAGGACGCGGTCGCCAAGGGTGCCACGGTCCTGACCGGCGGCAAGGCGCTTCCCGACCTCGGCCCGGCGTTCTTCGAGCCGACCGTCCTCACCGACGTCACCCCGGACATGATCCACGCCAGGACCGAGACCTTCGGTCCGGTGACCACGATCTACGGCTACACCGACGTCGAGGACGCGATCGCGCGGGCCAACGACACCGACTACGGGCTCAACGCCAGCGTCTGGGGAAGCGACCTGGCCCGCGCCGAGGCGGTGGGCAGGAGGATCGAGGCCGGCAACATCAACATCAACGACGGCCTGGCCTGCTCCTATGCGAGCAAGAGGAGCACCTCCGGCGGCCTCAAGACCTCCGGTGTGGGCAGTCGCCACGGCGACGCCGGCCTGCTCAAGTACACCGACGTCAAGAATGTCGCGGTGCTCAAGAGGCAGGTGCTCAGCAACCCCGAGGACACCGACTGGTCCAAGCAGGTCGGCACCACGGTGAAGACGCTGCGGATCATGCGCAAGCTCGGGATCCGGTAGCCGGTTGACCTCGGTGCCGGCCGGTGCGGCACTCTGGTGACGCACCGATCCCGACCGAAAGGCCCACCGTGTCCGTCGATCCGCACCTGCTGTCGGACCTGCAGTGGCGCGGGCTGATCGCCCACTCCACCGACCTCGAGGCGCTCACCGAAGCCCTGGGGGGAGGAGCGGAGTCCGCTCCCGTGAGGTTCTACGTGGGCTTCGACCCGACCGCACCGAGCCTGCACATGGGCAACCTGGTGCAGATCCTCACCGCGCGGCGGCTGCAGTTGGCCGGGCACACGCCGTACGCGCTGGTCGGCGGCGCGACCGGCATGATCGGCGACCCCAAGGAGTCGGGGGAGCGCAGCCTCAACAGCCTGGACACCGTCAAGGACTGGGTCGAGCGGGTACGCCGGCAGATCGAGCCGTTCCTCTCCTTCGAGGGGCCCAACGCCGCGACGATGGTGAACAACTACGACTGGACCGCCAGCCTGTCGGTCATCGACTTCCTGCGCGACATCGGCAAGCACTTCCCGGTCAACCGGATGCTGGCCCG
>CAZTHV010000305.1:272-4270 GCA_964613165.1 uncultured Marmoricola sp. | reverse complement strand
GGCCGAGACCGCGCGCCGGCACGGCAAGCCCTTCTTCATCGACGGCTGCCGCTTCGCCGAGAACGCCTGGTTCATCAAGGAACGCGAGGAAGGCCAGCGCGACCGCGCGGTCAAGGACATCGTGCGCGACATGTTCGCAGCGGCCGACGGCATGACGATGAGCGCGAAGAAGGACCCGATGGGCAACATCGGCGGATGGCTGGCGCTCAACGACGACGACCTGGCCCAGCAGTGCCGCAACCTGGTCATCCTCACCGAGGGCTTCCCGACGTACGGCGGGCTGGCCGGCCGGGACCTCGAGGCGCTGGCCCAGGGGCTGCGCGAGGTGATCCAGCACGACTACCTGCGCTACCGGATCGGCTCCACCGCCTATCTCGGCCGAGCGCTCGCCGAGCGGGGAATCCCGGTGCTCAGCCCCTTCGGCGGACACGCGGTCTACCTCGACGCCCGCGCGCTGCTCCCTCACCTGGACCCGCTGCAGTACCCCGGCCAGGCGGTGGCCGTGGCGCTCTACGAGCTCGGTGGCATCCGCAGCTGTGAGATCGGCACGGTGATGTTCGGGCGGCACCCGGACGGGTCGGAGCACGCGGCCGCCATGGACCTGGTCCGGCTGGCGATCCCGCGGCGGACCTACACCCAGAGCCACATCGACTACGTGATCGAGGTGTGCGAGCGGCTCGCCGACCGGGCCGGCACCCTGCCCGGCTACCGGATCGTCGAGGAGCCGCCGGCGCTACGGCACTTCACCGCGCGCTTCGCGCCGGCCGGCTGAGGCCCTGCCGGAGGATCCGGAGACCCTGCCGGGGAGCCGTCAGCGCACGCCGAGCAGGTCGACGACGAAGATCAGCGTCTCACCGGGCTTGATCGCGCCACCGGCGCCATGGTCGCCGTACCCGAGGTGCGGCGGGATGACCAGCTGGCGCCGGCCGCCGGCCTTCATCCCCTGGACGCCCTGGTCCCAGCCGGCGATGACCTGGCCGACGCCGAGCCGGAAGTCCAGCGGCGTGCCGCGGTTGTAGGAGGCGTCGAACTCCTCGCCCGAGGAGTGGGCCACCCCGACGTAGTGCACCGACACGGTGCTGCCGGCGGTCGCCTCGGCGCCCTCGCCGACGGTGATGTCGGTGATCACCAGATCGGCGGGCGGGTCGAAGTCGGGGAAGTCGATCTCGGGCTTGCTCATGTCCGACACCCTATGCGCGCCGCGGTGCTCAGTGGGCGGCGCGCTCGGTCTGGTGCACGTAGGAGTCGAGCTGGTCCCGCTCGAACTCGACCTGGGAGATGTGGTTCTTGACCACGTCGCCGATGCTGACCACCCCGACCAGGCGGCCCTCGTCGACGACCGGCAGGTGGCGGATCCGCTGCTCGGTCATCTGCGCGAAGACCTGCTCCAGGGTGCTGCCCGGCTCGGTGATGTGCACCGCCGCGGTCATGATCGAGGAGACCGGCGCGCCGAGGATCTGCTCGTCGGAGCGGAGCCGCCGGACGACGTCGCGCTCGCTGACGATGCCCTCGACGGCGGTGCCGTCAGCACTCACGATCGCGGCGCCGATGTTGTGCTCGGCCAGCAGGGCCAGCAGCTCCCGCACGCTCGCCTCGGACGAGATCGTGATGATCTCCTGACTGGCCTTGCCGGCGATCACGTCGCTGATCCTCATTGCGCCTCCAGGCTCCGCTGCGGTCGTCCAGATGTGCTGAGGTCACCGACCCTAGTGCGCCCGGGCGGCGATGCCAACGGTTCGGCCGGCCATGCTCACCCGATCGCCGGGTACGAGCTGGCGTCCGCGGCGGGTCTCGACCTCCCCGTTGACCAGCACCTCGCCCGCCTGAATCCGTGCCTTGGCCTCCACGCCGTCCTCGACCAGGTCGGCGAGCTTGAGGAACTGCCCGAGCCGGATCGAGTCGTCCCTGATCTCCACGTTCTCCATCTGGCCCATCAGATCACCCCCGTCACCGCATGGATCAGCACGCCGACCAGACCGCCGACGATGGTCCCGTTGATCCGGATGAACTGCAGGTCCCGGCCGACGTGCAGCTCGATCCGGTCCGCGGCCTCACGGCCGTCCCAGCGCTCGACGGTGTGGGTGATCACCGTGGTCAGCTCGCCGCCGTAGCGGCGCACGACGAAGACGGCGGCGTCCGCGACCGACGCGTCGATCCGCGCCCGCAGCGCGGCGTCGTCACCCAGCCGCTCGCCGAAGGACACCAGCTCCGCCGTGATCCGGCGCCGCAACAGACCCTCCGCGTCGGCCAGCGCGCCGAGCAGCGCCCGCCTGAGCGCGTCGAAGACCGCCACGCCCGAGGCGAGGAGCTGCGGGTGCTCCAGCACCCGGACCTTCAGCCGCTCGGCGCGCTCCTGGGTCTCGGGACGGTGCAGCAGATCCTCGGCCAGCTGGGCGAGCAGGGAGTCCAGCGCCCGCCGCGCCCGGTGATCGGGGTCGCGGCGGATGTCGGCGAGCCAGCGCACCGTCTCCAGGTGCAGCCGGTCGGTGACGATCTCGTTGAGCCGCTCCGGGGCCCACCAGGGCGCGCGCTCGCCGATCACCTCGGCGAAGGTCGCCTGGTGGTGGATCAGCCAGTGGTGCGCCTCCTCCAGCGCCAGGTCCACCAGACCGTGGTGGGCGTCGTCACTGAGGATCTCGGCGAGCAGGTTGCCGGCGATCGGTGCGACCGGCTCCTCGATCAGCCGCGGGAGCAGTACGTCGGCCAGGAGGGTCTCCACATCCTCCTCGCGCAGCCGCCGCACTGCCGTGGCGAGCAGCGTCGACGCCTCCGCCGCGACCCGCGCGGCGTGCTCCGGCTCCCGCAGCCACTCACCGACGCGGGCGGCCACCTGGGCCACCTCCAGCCGGTCGCGGATGATCTCCTCTTGGAGGAAGTTCTGCGTGACGAAGTCCTCCAGGCTGCGGCCGAGGTCGTCCTTGCGCCGTGGGATCAGCGCCGTGTGCGGGATCGGCAGGCCCAGCGGCCGGCGGAAGAGCGCGGTGACCGCGAACCAGTCCGCGATCGCGCCGACCATGCTGGCCTCGGCGCCGGCATTGACGTAGCCCCAGAAGCCCTCGCCCTCGAGCGTGAGCACGTAGACCAGCGCCGCGAAGGCCAGCAGGCCGAGCGCCAGGCCTCGCATCTGCCGGAGCCGGCGCCTGCGGAGTCGGTCGGCCGGCGTGTCCGCCACGCCCTCGGGAAGGATCATCGAGATGCTCATCGTTCGCCGACGCTACCGCCCCGTTGACGGCACCGAGGACACCGACGAGGCCGCCGCATTTGCGTTGGACGGCCAGGTTCGCGACTGTTGGTCCCATGGTGGGTCGGATCCCGGTCACGGACGTGACGCCCGTGGTCGAGCACGGGCGCTACTCGGCCAAGTCCGTCGTGGGCGAGGCCTTCGAGGTCACCGCGCTGGTCTTCCGCGAGGGCCACGACCGTCTCGGGGCCGAGGTCGTGCTGATCGACCCGGACGGCGTACGGCGTCCGCCGGTGCGGATGCGGCCCGTGGCCGGAGAGGTCGACCGCCTGGCGGCGACGGTCAGCGCCGACCGGACCGGGGCCTGGACCTTCCAGATCGAGTCGTGGAGCGCCCCCGTCGACACCTGGCTGCACGACGCCGGCGTCAAGATCCGCGCCGATGTCGACACCGAGCTGATGTTCACCGAGGGCGCCCTGCTGATGAACCGTGTCGCCGAGGGCCTGCCCCGCGAAGCCAAGGCCGAGCGCGACCTGCTGAGCGCGGCGGCGAAGGCCTTCGAGGACCGCGAGCGCCCGGTCGAGGCGCGACTGGCGGTCGCGGAGAGCGCCGAGCTGGCGGCGGTGATCGACGCCCACCCGGTGCGCGACCTGCTCTCCGTCGAGGGCCCCTACCCGCTGTGGGTGGAGCGCGAGCGGGCGCTGTTCGGCAGCTGGTATGAGCTCTTTCCGCGCTCGGAGGGCGCGGTCAGGGATCCGGAGACCGGCGCGATCGCCAGCGGCACGCTGCGCACCGCGGCCGAGCGCCTGCCGGCGGT
>CAZTHV010000305.1:0-262 GCA_964613165.1 uncultured Marmoricola sp. | reverse complement strand
CAAGAACAACGCGCTCGTCGCCGGCCCCGACGACGTCGGCTCGCCGTGGGCGATCGGCTCACGGCACGGCGGCCACGACGCCGTCCATCCCGACCTCGGCACCATCGAGGACTTCGACCGCTTCGTCGCCCGAGCCGGCGAGCTCGGCCTGGAGGTGGCACTGGATCTCGCGCTGCAGGCGGCCCCCGACCACCCGTGGGCGACCACCCACCCGGAGTGGTTCACCACCCGAGCCGACGGCACCATCGCGTATGCGGAGAAC
>CAZTHV010000304.1:0-4306 GCA_964613165.1 uncultured Marmoricola sp. | reverse complement strand
GTCGGAGCCCTCAGGGCCGCCGGAGCCCTCAGGGCCGCCGGAGTCGTCAGGGCCACCGGCGACCTGAGCCGGCGATGATCGACTCGCTCTGGGAGGTCGGCGCCGTCCTCCTGGGCGGAGTCTGGGCCGGCATGATCAACGCCGTGGTGGGCTCGGGCACGCTGGTGTCCTTCCCGATCCTGGTCGCCGTCGGACTGCCGCCGGTCACGGCCAACGTCACCAACACCCTCGGTCTCGTGTCCGGCTCCTTCACCGGGGTCTGGGGGTACCGCCGCGAGCTGCGCGGCCAGCGCGCTCGCCTGCGATGGCTCGTGCCGGCCTCCGTCCTGGGCGGCGTCCTGGGCGCCGTCCTGTTGCTGTGGCTGCCGGCGTCGGCCTTCGAGACGGTCGTGCCGGCGTTGATCGGGCTCGGCGTCGTCCTGGTGGTGTTCGGCCCACGTCTCCAGCGGTGGGTCGCCCGGCGCCACGAGGACCACGGTGGCCTGCCGGCGCGCGGAGCGTGGTGGGTGTGGCCGGGCGTGTTCGCGACCGGCGTGTACGGCGGCTACTTCGGTGCCGCGCAGGGCGTGCTGCTGATGGCGCTCTTCGGGATCGGCGTGGAGGACCATGTCCAGCGCCACAACGCGATCAAGAACGTGCTCGCTGGGCTGGTGAACGCCGTGGCGGCGCTGATCTTCGTCGCCGTGGCCGACGTGGACTGGTGGGCGGCCCTGATCGTGGCGGTCGGCGCGGTGGTCGGCGGGCTGCTGGGCGCCTCGATCGGCCGCCGGCTCTCGCCGGCGGTGCTCCGCGCCGTCATCGTGATCGTCGGCGTCGTGGCGATCGTGGCGTTCGTGAGCTGAGCGTCGGCCCGCCGCGGCCGGCTCAGCGCTTGGTGGTGACCATCCCGATCGCGCCGGCCGCCACCGCCGCGATGGCGGGGGCGGCGAGGAACATCCCGGTCCGCTCGTCCACCGCGCCGGTGCGCATCGCGTCGTACCCGGCATAGGCGTCGCTGCCGTCGACGGCGATCCCCAGGGCGATCAGCTTGCGCCGGGCTGCTCCCTTGGAGACGAGGGTGATCGCGCCGAGGGCGATCTCACGGGCGCCGAACATGCGGGTCATGTAGGGCAGCTGGCGGTTGGCCGGTCCATCGAGGCGGAAGAGCGTCGAGGTCAGCTCGGGGTTGGCCACGGCGGCCACGCCGATGGCGATGCGGGCAACGGAGAGTCCGGTGACGGGGTTCATGGAAGCCGAACCTAGTACGCCGCGGTCACATATGCAGCGAGGAAACGGTCGATCTCCGCGAAGACCTGGGTCCTGACCGGCTCGGGGGAGAGGGTGACATCGTGGGTCGCGCCCTCGATCTGGGCCAGCGTCACGTGGCGGCCCAGCAGCGGCGCGCGCCGCCGGATCTGCTCGACGTCGAGCACCACGTCGGTGGTGAAGAGGTCCGGGTCGTCGATGGACGTCGGCAGCGAGGACCGGGCGGAGGAGAGCACCAGGAGTGGCGCCGGCACCTCGAGTCCGGCCGCCACCCGGGCGTGTCCGGTGCGGATGGCCCGGATCCAGCCGGCGTACACCGGCCAGGAGCGCAGCGGCTTCCAGGCCAGGTCGAAGTCCCACTCGCCCTCGTGGTCGCGGTGCAGGCTACGGGCGTAGAGCCCGTCGACCTTGCGCGGGATCTCCCGCGTCGGCTGGCGGGCGCCGAGCCGGTGCAGGACCGGCATGGCGACCAGCCGGGTCAGCAGATCGCCGTGCATGTCCAGCCAGGGCGCGTTGAGCACGACGCCGCGCAGCTGCGGGATGCTGCCGCGCCGGCCGTGGGCCCACAGCGGGAGGGTCAGCCCGCCGGTCGAGTGGGCGGTCAGCACCACGTGGTCGTGCTCGGCGGTGACCTCCGCCCAGGCGCGGTCGATCTCCTCGTCGTAGGCGCGCAGATCGGCCACGTAGTTCGGCGTCTGGTGCGGGCGCATCGATCGGCCGTACTTGCGCAGGTCGAGTGCGTAGAAGTCGTAGCCGCGGTCCACCCAGTAGTCGGCCGCGACCGTCTGGAAGAAGTAGTCGGCGAAGCCGTGCACATGCAGGACCGCCCGGCGATCGGCACTGTTGCCAGGGGTCGCCGAGACGCGGCGTACCAGCGTCGCGACCGCCTCACCCTCCGCGTCCGGGCGCAGCGGGATCGTCGCTGCCTGGTACGGCGCTCCCAGGACGTCGTCGCGCCAGTCCAGGGCGCTCACCTAGTGCTGGTAGGTGCCGTGGACGATCCCCCGGCCCAGGGTCTTGTAGGCGAGGTTGAAGCTGACCACCGCGGCCGAGGCGTCGGAGTCCACGCCCAGCGCCTCCTCCTTCACCGCGTGCACGACGAAGTAGTAGCGGTGGACCTGGTCGCCCTGGGGAGGAGCGGCGCCCATGAACGCCTGGGACCCGCCGTCGTTGCGGCACATGAAGGCGTTGCCGGGCAGCTCCGCGCCCTCGGCACCGGCGCCGGCGTCCAGCGAGCGGCAGTCGGCGGGCAGGTCGACCAGCACCCAGTGCCAGAAGCCGCTCGGGGTCGGGGCGTCGGGGTCGAAGCAGGTGACGGTGAAGCTCTTGGTCCCCTCGGGCACGTCGCTCCAGGAGAGCTGTGGGGAGGTGTTGCCGAGAGCGGCCACCTGGTCGTCCTTGAGGGGCTGCCCGTCGGTCACGTCGGCACTGGTGAGGGTGAAGGACGGGACGGACGGCAGCAGCGTGTACGGGTCGGGGTGCACGGGGCGCTCGATGCTCATGGGGCGAATATGCCATGGACGTCCGGAGAGTGGGCGCATCGGCGGGTCCGCCGGCTCCGGGCGGCGACAATGTGGCGATGGACCATCCCACCGAGCTCGTCTCCTCCGCAGCGCTCCCGCGAACGACGTCGCGGGGATCTCGATGAGCGCCGAGATCCCGCCGTACCCGGCGGGCCTGCGTCTCCACGGCCGGCTCGTGGTGGTCGTCGGTGGTGGTCACGTCGCCCAGCGCCGGGTGCCCGGGCTGCTGGCGGCCGGAGCCCGCGTGGTGCTGGTGAGCCCGGAGGTCCGGCCGTCGCTGGAGGGGCTCGCCACCGCGGGCGAGATCGTCTGGCAGCGGCGACGCTGGGAGCCGGCCGACCTCGACGGCGCCTGGTACGTCGTGGTGGCGACCGACGATCTGGAGACCAACGCGGCGATCACCGCGGAGGCCGAGCGCCGGCGGATCTTCTGTGTGCGCAGTGACGACGCGGTCGCGGCGTCTGCCTGGACGCCTGCTGTCGCCCGGCACGACGGCCTCACCGTGGCCGTGCTCGCCGAGCGCGACCCGCGCCGTTCGGCGGCGGTGCGCGACGACGTCGTCGCGGCGCTGCGGGACGGCACCCTCGCCGCTCCGCACCGCCGGCGGAGGGTGCCGGGGGTGGTGCTGATCGGTGGTGGTCCGGGCGATCCGGACCTGATCAGCGTCGCCGGACGCAAGGCACTGATGGACGCCGACGTGGTGGTCGCGGACCGGCTCGCTCCGCGCGAGCTGCTGGACCAGCTGCCGGCTGACACCGAGCTCATCGACGTGGCCAAGCTGCCGCGCGGCCGGTCGGCGCAGCAGGCGGAGATCAACCGGATCATCGTCGAGCGGGCTCTCGACGGACAGCGGGTGGCCCGGTTCAAGGGCGGCGACAGCTTCGTCTTCGGCCGGGGCTACGAGGAGGTCATCGCCTGCCGCGAGGCCGGCGTCCCGGTCACCGTGGTACCCGGCCTCACCAGCCCCGTCGCGGTGCCGGGAATCGCCGGGATCCCGATCACGCATCGGGGTGTGGCGCACGAGTTCACCGTCGTCTCCGGCCACCTGCCGCCCGGCCACCCGGACTCGCTGGTCGACTGGGAGGCGTTGAGCCGGCTGCGCGGGACCGTGGTGCTGATGATGGCGGTGCAGAACGCGCCGGCGATCGCCGAGGCGCTGCTGGCCGGGGGCCGCCCGGCCACGACACCGGTCGCCGTGATCTGCGACGGCACGATGCCGGCCGAGCGGACGGTGGTGACCACGCTGGGTGGGCTGGGCGATGCCCTGGTGGCCGAGCGGGTCGGCCCACCGGCGATCATCGTCGTCGGCCAGGTGGTCGGGGTGGCGTTCCCCGAGGTGGCTGCCCGATCGTGACCGGGCCGCGCCTGGTCGAGGTCACCGACCCGGACGACCCGCGGCTGGCGGACTACCGCGACCTGCGCGACGTACGCCTGCGGCAGTCGCTGGAGGCCGAGCACGGCCTCTTCCTGGCCGAGGGGGAGAAGGTCGTCCGCCGCGCGGTCGAGGCAGGCTTCCGGCCGCGCTCGTTCCTGATGGC
>CAZTHV010000303.1:0-4424 GCA_964613165.1 uncultured Marmoricola sp. | reverse complement strand
CAGCGGGGCCTGCGCGTCCAGCACCTGCTCCAGGCATGCGTGGACGAGTTCAAGGAGAACGAGGACCTGCCCAACACCACCAACCCGGATGACTGGGCGCGCATCTCCGGCAAGAAGGGCGAGCGGATCGTCTTCATCCGGACCCTGGTCAACGGCAAGCAGGGCACCGAGCCGGGCCGCTCGATCGACACGGTCGCCAACACGGGCCAGTACCTCTAGTCCGCCTCCATGTGCCTCAGCACGCCCTCGCCGAGCTTGGCGGGGAGCTGGTTGGAGTAGGACTTCGGCCCGGTGCCGGCCGTGCGCGCCTCGGCGTTGATCACTCCGGTGGGATGCGGACGGTGCACGTTGCGGCCCTTCCAGGTCATCTGGAAGTCCTTGAAGTAGGCCGTCACGATGGCCGGGTCGGGGTTGCGCACGGTCATGTCGTCGGCCGCGAACCCCAGATTGGAGAAGTTCGTCGAGCCGGCCCACACCATCGCGGCGTCGGTCTGGCCGTCGTACACGCCGCTGAGAGCGACGAACTTGTCGTGCAGGTAGCGGTAGGGGGCGCCGTTCTTGTCGGGCACCATCGCCTGCTTCATCGGGATCCGCCCTCGCCCGCTGGGGGAGTAGAGGATCCGCCGCGCGCGGTCGCTCATGATCCCGTAGACGATCGCGACGTCGCAGCCCTTGTTCCACAGGCCGCGCACCCGCCGCGCCATCCAGTCGCCGCGCTTCTGGTACCAGGCGTACATGCCGATCCGGATCATCGTGCGCCCGTTGCGGCCGGCGCCGTTGGTCACGCCGGTGCACTTGATCTTGCCCAGCTGCTGGTTCACCGGATCGCTGCCGGCGCGGGTACGGCTGCGCGGGAAGACCATGTGCTCGCGGCCGCCGGAGACCCAGTGCGCGTAGGGCTTCGGCTTGTCGGCCTTGGCCTGGGCGAAGATCTTCAGGTACCGGCGGTAGGTCACCGGGTCCGTCATCGTCTCGAGGTGGTTCCACTGGCGCTGGTTGGCGACCCAGGTGGGGTTCCACGAGCCGTACATCACGATGTCGCTCGCCTTGCCGGCGCTGCTGAAGAGGAAGAGCTTCATGTGCTCGTGGCCGCCGTACCCTCGGCACGACTTCTTGCACATGTAGGCCCAGCTGATCTTCTCGGGGTTGCGGCCGGGCTTGGTGCGCTTGGTGCCCAGCGCGCGCTCGAGACGGCGCCACGGCTCCCAGGTCTCGCGGTTGTGGAAGTTGCCGATCACCTGGACGCTGACCTTGCGCTTGCGGGCGTCGAGCAGGGCCTTGAGGATGCCGGTGTCGCCGAAGGAGAAGACCATCCAGCGGATCGTGCCGCCCGATGGCACCGACCGGATCGTCCGGAGCACGTGCCGGCGGATCTGGTTGCGGTTGCGCTTCATGTTCCAGTGGTTGAACTTGACGCCGTCGGGCGGGGTGTAGTGCCCGACCCGGGGCTTCTTGGGCTTCTTCGCCTTCTTGGCGGCGGTGAGGTGCGTGGCAGCCGGCTCGCCCGAGGCGGCCGGCCCGGTGGCCGCGAGGACACCGGCCGCCAGGGACAGCGCCACGGCGACGATCACGATGCCGCGGGCGCGCGACCACATGGAGGTGCTACCGGGGGACATGGGTGGTCTGACTCCCTCAGTCGTTCGACATATAAGCGTAGGTGCCCTTGCCGAGCCGCGGCTCGCCGGGTCCGGTCCGCTCCACGTTGCTGATCATGCTGGTGGGGGAGGGAGCCCGGGACTGCTTGTCCTTCCAGAGCAGCTTGAAGTCCTTCAGGAAGTGCTTGTACTGAGCCCGTCCCCACAGCCGCTGGAAGGTCTCGTCGGAGTAGAGGCCCAGGTTGGAGATGTTGAAGGAGCCCTGCATCGCGAAGTTGGCCGCGCGGTCCTTGCCGTAGTAGCCGCTGACGGCGATCCACTTGTCGTGGACGTAGTAGATCGGGTCGCCGTTGCGATTGGTCAGCAGGATCTGGCGCATCGGGATCCGGCCGCGTCCCTTGGGGGAGTAGAGCATCTCCTTGACCGTGTTGCCCATGATCCCGTAGACGATCGAGATATCGCAGCCGGCGTTCCACATGCTGCGGACCTTGCGGGCGAGCCAGCGGCCGCGGTCCTCGTACCAGGCGTAGTTGACGATCCGGATCACGGTGCGGCCTCGGGCTCCCGCGGAGGCGCCGGTGCACTTGATCTTGTTCAGCGTCTCCATCAGGAAGTCGTTCTTCGGGTTCACGCCCCCGCGCGGGTAGTAGTACATGACGTTGTTGGGCGTCTCGTAGACCCGGTACATCGGCTTGGCCTTGCGGTCCCGGCTCATCTCCGTCCAGATCCCCAGCGCCTGGTTGTAGACCGTGGCGTCGTTGACCATGGTGGTCATCTGGTTCCACTGGCCGGTGACGGCGAAGTCGGTGAGGTTCCCCGAGCCGGTCATGGTGATCCACCGGGTCTGGTACGCCTGGCTGAACAGGAACATCTTCGAGTGCTGGGTGCCCTTGACGCCCCGGCAGGACTTCTTGCAGCGCATCACCCAGCTGTTCGCCGCACGGTTGGTGCCGAAGGCCTTCTTCAGGTGACCCCAGTCCGAGTTCTTCTTCTTGTTGCGGGCGGCCAGCACGATCTGGACGCTGACGCCGCGCTTGCGCGCCTGGTTGAGCGCCTTGCGGTACTTCTTGCTGGAGAAGGACCAGGACGCGATCCGGATCTGGCCGCCGTACGGCACGCTCTTGATCGTCTTGATGATCTGCTTGCGGATGACGTTGCGGTAGCCCTTGCGGAACGGGTGGCTGAACAGCGTGCCCGCCGGCGGGTTGAAGTACGCCGCCGGCCGCGGGATCACCCGGACGGTCACGGTGGCCGTGGCGGAGCGCGCGGGCGTCTGCTTGTCGGTGATCGTGTAGGTGAACGCGAACGAGCCCTTGATCTTGCGCGGCACGGTCACCCGCAGCCGGCCGTCGGGGTGCTGAGCGACCCACCAGCCCTTGGGAACCGTGTTGGTCATCGCGCTGAGGTCGGCGCGCCGGCACGGCGGTGCCACGCCGGGGAAGCACACGTCGTTGGCCAGGACGTTGACGTCGACCGCGGTGCCGGCGGTGATCGTCACGCTGTCGTTGGCCGGCCGCGGTGCGGGAGGCGCCGCCTCGGCGGGGGCGGTGACGAGGTCGTCGGGCCCTGGACTGTCGAGTGCCGGGTCGTCGGCCGTGGCCCCACCGGAGTCCGGCGGAGGCGTCGGCTCGACGGCCGATGCGGACACTCCCAGGGCCCCGAGGACCAGGCTGAGCGCCAGCATGGCGAACAAGGTTGCGATGCCTCGCGTGCCCCGAGACACGTGCGAGAACGGCATGACGGAGAACCCCCGGCAGTCGGCGTGCAGAGTCGAAAACCCGCCCAAACTAACATGCACCTCACCGGGTCGACGCTTGCCCGCGTACGCTCGGCGACCATGAGCGTGCGTCGGATCATGGGCACCGAGACCGAGTTCGGGATATCGGTCCAGGGGCAGCCGCGAGCCAATCCGATGGTCGCGAGCACCCGCCTGGTCAACGCGTACGCCGGCGCGGCGCTGCACGTCCGCCGCGCGCGATGGGACTTCGAGGAGGAGTCGCCGCTGCGGGATGCGCGTGGCTTCGACCTCGCCCGGGACCTCGCCGATCCGAGCCAGCTCACCGACGAGGACCTCGGCCTGGCCAACGTCATCCTCACCAACGGCGCCCGGCTCTACGTCGACCACGCGCACCCCGAGTACTCGGCCCCCGAGTGCACCTCTCCTCTGGACGCGGTGCGCTGGGACAAGGCCGGTGAGCAGGTCGCCATCGACGCCTGCCGCTTCGCCCACGTCGAGGGCGAGCCGGACCTGGTGCTCTACAAGAACAACACCGACAACAAGGGCGCCTCCTACGGTGCTCACGAGAACTACCTGATGCGCCGCTCGACCCCGTTCGCCGAGATCGTCCGGCAGCTCACCCCGTTCTTCGTCTCTCGCCAGGTGGTCTGCGGCGCCGGCCGGGTCGGCATCGGACAGGACGGCCGTGGCCACGGCTTCCAGATCAGCCAGCGGGCCGACTACTTCGAGGTCGAGGTCGGCCTGGAGACGACCCTGAAGCGGCCGATCATCAACACCCGCGACGAGCCGCACGCCGATCCGGAGAAGTACCGCCGGCTGCATGTGATCATCGGCGACGCGAACCTCGCCGAGGTCTCCGCCTTCTTGAAGATGGGCACGACCGCGCTGGTGCTGGACATGATCGAGGACCGCTGGATCGACCGGGACCTGTCCGTGCGGCACCCGGTGCAGACGCTTCACGAGATCTCCCACGACCCCTCGCTGGGGCACCTGGTCGAGCGCGAGGACGGCAGCACCCTGACCGCCGTACAGCTGCAGTGGGAGTACCTCCACCTCGCCGTAGCGGTCGCGCAGGTAGTCGGCGGCGAGGT
>CAZTHV010000302.1:0-4424 GCA_964613165.1 uncultured Marmoricola sp. | reverse complement strand
CCACCGCCTTCACCATGTCGTAGACGGTCAGCGCGGCGACGGTCACGGCGGTCACCGAGACCGATCTGCTCTCCCTCTCCCATGACGACCTGCAGCGCTGGCTCGAGGGCCGGCCGGCGGTGGCCCGCGGCCTGCTCTCCCAGCTCGCCGCCCGCCTCCGCAGGGCCAACGACGTCGTCGCCGATCTGGTCTTCTCCGATGTGCCGGGCCGGGTCGCCAAGGCGCTGCTCGACCTGGCCGACCGCTTCGGCCGCACCGCCGACGACGGCGTGCACGTCCACCACGACCTCACCCAGGAGGAGCTGGCCCAGCTGGTCGGCGCCTCCCGCGAGACGGTCAACAAGGCGCTGGCAGACTTCGCCTCCCGCGGCTGGCTCCGCCTCGAGCCTCGCTCGGTGGTCATCATGGACGTCGAGCGGATGCGCCGCCGGGCGCGCTGAGCCGTCCATGGACGTCAAGCTGGCCGAGGCCAGCCGCGCTATCGACCCGCAGCTGCTCGGCAAGCGCATCCGCAACGCACGCATCGCGGCCGAGCTGACCCAGGTGGAGCTGGCCGCGGACGAGATCACCCCGGCGCACGTATCCAGAATCGAGAGCGGGCAGCGACGACCGGAGTTCGGACTGCTCACCCGTCTGGCCGGCCGGCTGGGAGTCCACCTGACCGATCTGCTGGAGCAACCACAGTCGGCCCAGCGGCTGGAGTGGGCGCTGGGCATCGATCATGCGGAGCTGTCTCTCGTCGGCGGCAGTCCGGCCGACGCGCTCGACGCAGCAGAGCGCCTGTTGAGCGACATCGACGGCGACGAGGCCGACCTGATCCGTCGGGCACGAATGGTCAGGGCCGGCGCGCTGGAGGCGACCGGCGATCTCAACGGCGCGATCGCGGAGCTCGAGAGCCTGGTAGCCGCACCCACACCGCATCAGGACTGGCTTCGCTGTCTGATCGCATTGAGTCGCTGTCACCGTGAGGTCGGCGATCTCAACCGGTCCATCGCCGTCGGACACGATGCGGAGAGGCTCATCGAGGAGCTCGGGCTGACCGGCTCCACCGAGGCGATCCAGCTCACGGTGACCGTCGCTGCCGCTCACATGTTCCGAGGCGAGCACGATCTCGCTCTGCGGATGTGCACCCGCGCGATCGAGCAGTCCGAGGCCAACCAGGACATGCTGGCCCGGGCCTCCGCCTATTGGAACGCCAGCCTGGTCCATTCCCGCAATGGCGCCAACGACACCGCCCTGGATCTGGCTCGCAGCGCACTGAGCGCATTCGAGGCTGCCGACGACGCCCGCAATCTCTCTCGTCTGCGCGGCCATGTCGCCGACCTGCTGCTGGCCCTGGATCCACCCGACACCACCGGGGCGCTCGAGGCCGTGGAGCAAGCGCTGTGTGAGCTGGCCTGGGCCCCAGCGAGCCTCATCGACCGGGCCAGCCACCTCCAGACGAGGGCCAGAGCCCACAGCATCCTCGGCCGGTCGGAGGAGGCACGGGCAGATCTTGAGCGCAGCCTGGAGATCATCCCCCCGGATGCATGCCTGGAACGGGCCTATGCCCACGCCCTCGTGGGCGAGATCGAGATGACCGCCGGCCGGCCCGACACGGCGCGCTCCTCCTTCCACGAAGCGGTCCGGCTGCTCACCGGGATCGGCGCCGACCGCGACGCGGCACAGCTGTGGAGCGATCTCGGCGGCTGGCTCCGCGATCTCGGCGATGCGGAGGCCGCTCTCGACGCCTTCGAGCGCGCCGCGGCGGCCACCGGCCTGAGGACCCAGCGACCGACGGCGAGCGCCGACAGCCTGCTCCGCGACTGAGGACAGTGCCAGGGGCGGGCCGGCGATCGCCGGCCCACCCCCTTGTGCCGCGGATCAGCAGCAGGGCCGCGGGCCACTGCGGGCGACTGCCGTGTCCACCGTCGCCATCTCCGTGACGGCGACACCGGTCACCAGCAGGAGCCCGGCTATCAGCACGCCCACGATCTGCTTGAGCTTCTTCATCTGTCTTCCCCTTCTCTCTGACGCCCCGTTGGCGCCCTCCGGAAGGGAGCGGATCAAATTGACAGATTCGATGAGACAGTTTTTGACAATTTCATCGTCATATCGAATTGCCTGCTTCGGTGTCGACCGCGCGCTCTCGCGTGCAGCGCCCCAAACAGCCGTGAGATTCTCGCCAATGGGCTAGACAGGACAAGACATAGATGGTGTTGACCATAAATGCCTGTGCTCGCTAGCCTGCTGCGGTGCCGGAGTCGTTCGCGGTCACATGGGAGCGGGTGGCGATGACGGGGGTTCTCCCATTGGACGAGGGGCTTCTCCGGGCCGACGGCATCTCCGTGCGGTACGGCTCCACGACCGCGCTCACTGAGGCGACGGTGACGATCGCGCCTGGTCAGGTGTGGGCCGTCACCGGGCCGTCGGGGTCCGGGAAGTCCACGCTGCTGCTGTGCCTGGCCGGCATCGTGCGGCCGAGCACCGGCAGAGTGCGCTACCGCGGGAGGGATCTCGGCGAGCTCCGGGAGCCTGAGCTGGCCTCCCTGCGCCGTTCGGCCTTCGGGGTCCTGTTCCAGTTCGGTCAGCTGGTCCCGGAGATGAGCTTGGGCGAGAACGTCGCGCTTCCCCTTCTCCAGGGCGGCCGGCGACCGCGGCGGGCCGCGAGCGCGGCACTCGCGATGCTGGATCGGCTCGGCATCGCAGAGCTGGCGTCATCGAAGCCCTCCGCCGTCTCCGGCAGCCAGGCCCAGCGAGCCGCACTGGCCCGCGCGATGATCACCAGCCCCGAGGTGCTGTTCGCCGACGAGCCGACCGGCTCCCTCGACGTCGCCTCGGGGCGGCTCGTGCTCGAGGAGATGACCGCGTTGGCACGCGAGCACGGCTCGGCGATCGTGCTGGCGACCCACGACGCCGGGATCGCCGCGACAGCCGACCGGGAGATCCACCTGTGCGACGGCCGGGTCGTCGCCAGTCCCGGGAACTTGCGGGGTTGAGCCTGGGCCCGCAGGTCCGTGCCGTCACGAGGACCAGGCGGCTTTGCTTGACATCGAGTGGATGCTGCGCGGACGTACTCTCCTCCCGGCTGCGGCCCAGTACGCTGACCCGGTGAACGCCGTCGTCAAGGACACTGCCCAGGTCGCCGACACCGCCGTCCTCGGTGAGGGAACCACCGTCTGGGAGCTCGCCCAGATCCGCGAGGAGGCCAGGCTCGGCCGCGACTGCATCGTGGGCCGGGGCGCCTACGTGGGCACCGGGGTGCGCATCGGCGACAACGTCAAGCTGCAGAACTACGCACTGGTCTATGAGCCGGCGGTCCTGGGGGACGGGGTCTTCATCGGGCCGGCCGCGGTCCTGACCAACGACGAGTACCCGCGCTCGGTCGACCCCGACGGCAACCTCAAGCGCGGGTCCGACTGGCACGCGGTCGCCGTGGAGGTCGGCGAGGGCGCATCGATCGGCGCTCGCGCGGTGTGTGTGGCTCCGGTGCGGATCGGCCGCTGGGCCCTGGTCGCGGCCGGGGCCGTGGTCACCCGCGATGTTCCCGACTACGCGCTCGTGGTCGGGGTTCCGGCGCGCCGCATCGGCTGGGTCGGCGAGGCCGGCGTACGCCTGGAGCAGGACGGGGACGGCGGCTGGCGATGCCCCGCCACCGGCACGGCGTACGACGAGCGGGACGGCGTCCTCAGCCACCGATGACGCTCAGCCACCGATGACTACGTGCCGGCGACCGGCCCAGGCCGCGGGGTCGGTGACCCGGCGACCGTCGACCAGCACCTCGACGCCCGGCAGATCGGCCGGCGTCAGCGAGCGGTACTCGGGGTGGTCGGCCTGGATCACGGCCGCCACCACCGGCTCGCCGCGGTGGGCGGGCAGGCCGTGCTGCTCCAGCTCCACGGCGGTGTACAGGGGATCGGAGACGTACACCGTCGCTCCGCGCTCCCGCAGCTCGGCGACGAGCGGGAAGACGCCGGAGAACGCGGTCTCCTTCACCGCTCCGCGGTAGGACGCGCCCAGCACGAGGACCGCAGCTCCGGACAGATCGCCGTGGGCAGCGGCCAGCAGGTCGACGGAGTAGCGCGGCATCGCGGCGTTCGCCTCCCGGGCGGCCCGCACGACGGTCGCGTCCGGGTCATTCCACAGGTAGAGCCGCGGGTAGATCGGGATGCAGTGCCCGCCGACCGCGATGCCCGGCAGGTGGATGTGGGAGTAGGGCTGGGAGTTGCATGCCTCGATCACCTTGAGGACGTCGACGTCGATGGTGTCGGCGTACCGCGCGAACTGGTTGGCCAGACCGATGTTGACGTCCCGGAAGGTCGTCTCGGCGAGCTTGGCCAGCTCGGAGGCCTCGCAGCTGCCGAGGTCCCACACGCCGTTGGGGCGCGGCAGGTCGTCGCGCTCGTCGAAGTCCAGCACCGCCTCGTAGAACTCCACGAACCGCG